>CAMYKE010000259.1 GCA_947258895.1 uncultured Pseudomonadales bacterium
AAGGTAGTCGTGGATTGCGGTAATGGTGCAGCCAGTGACCTGGCACCTCAATTGTTCCGTACCCTGGGGTGTGAGGTGATCGACCTGTTCTGCGAAGTTGACGGCGATTTTCCGAATCACCATCCTGATCCCAGCGACCCTGACAACCTGCAGTCACTTATCCTGGAGGTCCAGGTTCAGGGTGCGGACATCGGGCTGGCGTTCGATGGTGACGGGGACCGGCTTGGCGTGGTGGACGGGGGTGGGAATATTATCTGGCCGGATCGTCTGCTGATGGTATTCGCAGCGGATGTACTTTCCCGTCAACCGGGGTCGGACATCATTTATGATGTGAAGTGCTCCAGGTATCTCGCCAGTGAGATCCTGGCACATGGAGGGCGACCGTTGATGTGGAAGACAGGGCATTCGATTTTGAAGTCCAAGCTGAAGGAAACGGGGGCCTTGTTGGCGGGTGAGTTCAGCGGTCATATCATATTCAAGGAGCGTTGGTTCGGATTCGACGATGCTTTGTACGCGGCGGCGCGTCTGTTGGAGATTCTGTCGGTGGATGCCCGCAGCCCGACGGAGGTTTTCGCCGAGTTGCCGCAGAGTGTTATGACCCCGGAACTTAAGGTGAGTATGGAGGAAGGCCGACCTCACGAAATCATGAGACAGCTTATGTCTCACGCGAATCTGCCGGGCGCCAAGGTGACAACCCTGGACGGATTGCGCGCGGAGTTCGAGGTCGGTTGGGGACTGGTCCGGGCATCGAATACAGGGCCGACCCTGGTGTTTAGATTCGAAGCCGAGAATCAGGCGGGGCTGGTCCAGATTCAGAAAGTATTTCGGGGCTTAATGGCTCGGGTTGCCCCGGATCTGGAACTGCCGTTCGCATGACTCTTAATACCGATACTGCGCGTCAGATCGCTCAGGTATTGAGCGAAGCGTTGCCTTATATTCAGCGTTTTAGCGGTAAGACCGTGGTTATCAAATATGGTGGCAACGCCATGGTCGATAAGGGCCTGAAGCAGGGGTTCGCTCGCGATGTAGTGCTCTTGAAACTCGTGGGAATCAATCCTGTCGTGGTGCACGGCGGCGGACCTCAGATCGGCGACCTGCTGAAGCGGCTCGGGAAGTCCACAGAGTTCGTTCAAGGCATGCGGGTGACCGATAGTGAAACCATGGACGTAGTGGAAATGGTGCTCGGTGGCCTGGTCAACAAGGAGATAGTCAATCTGATAAATCGGCACGGCGGAGCGGCCGTGGGATTGACCGGGAAGGATGGCGACCTGATACGGGCCAGCAAGCTTATGGTTACGCGTGACTCGCCTGAGCTCAATGAACCCGAGATCATCGATCTCGGTCACGTCGGGGAGGTGGAGAGTATCGATGCCGGTGTTGTCGATATGCTTGTCCACAGCGATTTTATCCCCGTCATTGCCCCCATTGGTGTCGGAAGCGATGGTTATTCGTACAATATCAACGCAGATCTGGTCGCAGGCAAGGTGGCAGAGGTGTTGTCTGCGGAGAAGCTGATGTTGCTTACCAATACGCCCGGGATCCTGGACGTGCATGGTCGCTTACTGTCTGATCTGGACGCGCGCGAAGTGGAGGATCTGATCGCCGAGGGCACCATTCATGGCGGCATGTTGCCCAAGATACGTTGTGCCCTGGAAGCGGTTCAGGCCGGAGTGAAAGTGGCGCATATCATCGATGGGCGTGTCGAGCATGCCATCATGCTGGATCTCTTCACCGATGAAGGTGTGGGTACATTGATTCGGTGCCGTTAGCCCTGCCCTGTTTCCACATACCTACCCGTGAGCCTATCCACAAATAAAACCACGGATGAACACTAGTCTTGATGTACCCAAGAATATTTTCTAAAAACCGGTGCTGATGACTACGCTCAATGTCCGGGCTAGAATCCGCGATTGGCCCGATTGCAATTGACCCGGATGACGAAGAAAACACCGCGCAAGCAACTGATTCTCGAGGCACTCGCGGCGGAACTGGAAAAGAACCCCGGAGAGCGCATCACCACCGCTTCGCTCGCACATGCCGTTGGTGTGTCCGAGGCCGCCCTGTACCGCCACTTTGCCAGTAAAGCCAAGATGTTTGAGGCGTTGATTCGTTTCGCCGAAGAGAGCGTGTTCGCGCGGATCAACCAGATACTGGCGGAAGAAAAGGAGACACGCGCACGCTGCGCCAAAGTGCTTTATCTGCTGCTAGGGTTCGCCGCCCGCAACCCCGGTATCACCCGAGTGTTGCTGGGGGACGCGCTGGTTGGTGAGACCGAGCGCCTGCTGTCCCGTGTGGAGAGCTTTTTCGCCCGTATCGAGACGCAATTACGCCAGATTATCCGGGAGTCGGCCTTGCGGGAAAGCCAGGCCAGCGTCGTTTCGGCGGAATCAGCGGCCAATCTTATGCTGGCCCTGGTCGAGGGACGTATGCACCAGTTCCTGCGCAGTCGCTTTCGGGTTTCTCCGCTGCAGGGATGGCAGGATCAGTGGGCGGTGTTGGAAGCCGGTTTATTCAAGGCTGGTCCTTGACGGCGGTTTTTTCGCCCGTCTCCACAGGATCTTTGTTCTCCATATAGGCCTTGAATCTGGTGCGGATCTTCTCCACTTTTGCGCCGGCGCATAATTCCTCACCCAGCGGAGCGTTCTTGCATTGCAGGTCTATAAACAGATGGGCGCCGCCCGCTGGTGCGTCGTCATTTTGGGTCGGCTTCTGGCGTATGCGCGCTATGGTGATGCTGATGTCCTGGTCCCTGACGGCCGGCGCCGTCATGATGATGGTGTCACTCAACATCTGTATCTTCGTGGTTGAAAACGCCCGCACAAAGTTTTCCGCCGTTATCCACGCCTGGTCGCAGGCCAGCTTGTCATCGCATGTGTAGAGGCGGTCGAGGATGAGGTTTCTTCCGCGTGCCAGTTGGATCTGGTCCTGATCCGCCGTGAGATGCTTAAGCATGCGGAAGCGCTCCAGGTCTTTCCCGTAAGCCAGACGGTAGTGTTCTTTTTGTTTTTCTGCGCGGATGATAGCGGCGTAACTGTCTTTCAATGCCTGGCGCGAGTTTTCAATCTCCTTCAGGAAGTTTTTGGATATTCTCTTACCCTGAAGTTCCAGCGCCGCAGCATCCTTTTGCATCCCCGCCAGCTTATCTTTCAGTCGTTTAATATTGCTGCGTATGACCTGGATCTGTACATCGATGGCGGCGAGCTTGCCGTTAAGGGTCATTTCGATGTCGTCTTCGCTGCGAAAGGTTCTCAACAGTACCCGGTCAGCGGCTTGTTGCTCTTCGATCAGGCGCTGCTGCTCGGCGCGCAACCGCTTCAGTTCCTTTTCTTTCGCGATCTCCTCCGGGGTGCGTGCGGCCCCCACGGAATCGACCTTGAGGCCCCTTTCGTCCAGCAGGGTGCGGGCTTTGTCCACCTGATCCGCGGGGAATCTGTCTGAGTACTGCACCTTTCCGTCCTCGTCGACCCACCGGTACAATTTGCCCGCCTGAAGCGAGAACGATATAAGGATGAAGACCGCGGCAAGCAGTGCCAGGATGGAAAATTTCAGTTTCGGTTGCATAGGATTACGAAGGCTCTTTACAGACATAGGTTAATTATAATCTATATGACCAGGTTGAGATGAGCAGCAGTCTGCGCTTACCCCCGGTTTCTCGGCGCGGCATCTTCGTTTTTCCGGTCCGCCTGGTG
>CAMYKE010000260.1:0-3685 GCA_947258895.1 uncultured Pseudomonadales bacterium
ACACGCCTAATAGCAGTGCCAAAGTCAGCGACCGCCACAACAGCAGTTGCAGGGATTCCTGGTCCCCGGCCCCCGCGGCCTGCGCGCCCAGCCCTGTCGTCCCCATCCGCAGGAAAGCGAAGGTCCACAGTAGCATGTTGAAAATCATGCCACCGATCGCCACCGCCCCTAAATAGTGGGGTTCCGGCAGGTGGCCGAGAATCGCGGTGTCGACCAATCCCAGCAGCGGAATCGTGAGGTTCGACAGAATCATCGGCCAGGCCAGTCGCCAGACTTGTGTGGTAACGGGTTTTTCCATCAGTGAACAACAAAATGCTGGTTTTCCGGTTATACTGCGCTGCAACCGGCGAAAGCCGGCACCATAGCAGTCGGCTTGATTGCTTCGCAAACAAATTGGTTGCTATAATTCGCCGGCTTCGAAATACCGCTTATGTTTAGCGAAGAACCCGATATTTTTCAACCGGGTTTCAGCACAAGCTTCGATATAGATTTAATACGAGAGGAGACTTCGGATGGCATCTAAACTCGCTTCCAGCGCGAGACTGGTAGCGGCGCTTGCGCTGTTGACAAGTCCATCTGCCTGGGCAGATTGGGCTGTGAATATGACTCGCGGCGTGACAGCCATAAGTCGGGAAACTTATGACCTGCACATGATTATTTTCTGGATCTGTGTGGCGATCGGCGTGGTGGTTTTCGGCGTGATGTTCTGGTCGGTCATTTGGCATCGGAAGTCCAGGGGCGCGAAGCCCGCACAATTCCATGAAAGCACGACGGTAGAAATCATCTGGACCGCCATTCCGTTTGTTATCCTCATCGCGATGGCCATTCCGGCGACAGCCACCCTGGTCAAAATCTATAATAGCGATGACTCGGTGGTCGACATCAAGATCACCGGCTACCAGTGGAAATGGCACTACGACTACATGCAGGAGGATTTTGGTTTCTTCAGCAATCTGGCGACGCCCCAGGACCAGATCTATAACCTGGCCGACAAGAGTGAGAATTACCTGCTTGAAGTCGATGAGCCGATGGTAGTGCCGATCAACCAGAAGATCCGCTTCCTGATCACGGCCAATGATGTCATCCATGCCTGGTGGGTGCCCGATATTGCGGTCAAGAAAGACGCGATTCCGGGGTTTGTCAATGAATCCTGGACGATAATCGAGGAGCCCGGCACCTACCGTGGCCAGTGTGCCGAGCTGTGTGGGAAGGACCACGGGTTCATGCCGATCGTAGTCGTTGCCAAAGAGCAGGCGGAGTACGATGCCTGGGTTGCCGAGCGCCAGGCCGCTGCGATCGCCGAGCGCGAACTCAAGGACAAGGTGTGGACCCTGGAAGAGCTAATGGTGCGCGGCGAGCAGTCCTATGCCAAGAACTGCGCGGCCTGCCATAATGTAGATGGCACCGGCGTTCCACCTGCGTTCCCGCCGCTCAAGGGCAGTGTACTTGCAACCCAGGATATGCAGGCACACATCGATATCGTGCTCAACGGCAAGCCCGGAACCTATATGGCAGCCTTTGGACCCCAGTTGAGCGAAGTGGATATCGCCGCAGTAATTACCTACGAACGAAATGCGTGGGGCAACGACACCGGCGAATCCATTCAACCAATAGAAATTGCAAATATCAAAGCTGGTCAATAGGAGAGCTGAAAGATGAGCGCAGTCATTGAAAGTCACGGTCACGACGATCATCATCATGGGCCAGCCAAAGGGTTGCTGAGATGGGTATACACGACCAACCACAAGGATATCGGTACCCTGTACCTGTGGTTCAGTTTCATCATGTTTTTGATCGGCGGCGCGATGGCGATGGTAATTCGCGCCGAACTGTTTGAGCCCGGTATGCAAATCGTGGAGCCGGAATTCTTCAACCAGATGACCACCATGCATGGCTTGATCATGGTGTTCGGTGCGGTAATGCCGGCCTTCGTCGGCCTCGCAAACTGGTTGATCCCGATGATGGTCGGGGCGCCGGATATGGCACTGCCGCGAATGAATAACCTGAGTTTCTGGATCCTGCCGTTCGCCTTCGCGTTGCTGCTGTCTACGTTATTTATGGAAGGCGGTGCGCCGAACTTCGGCTGGACCTTCTATGCTCCCCTGTCGACCACCTATGCGCCAAGCACGGTAACCTACTTTATCTTCGGTGTGCACATCATGGGGGCGTCGTCGATCATGGGCGCCATCAATATCATTGCCACCATCCTGAACATGCGCGCGCCGGGCATGACCTTGATGAAAATGCCGTTGTTTGTGTGGACCTGGCTGATTACTGCCTACCTGTTGATCGCGGTGATGCCGGTACTCGCCGGCGTGGTGACCATGATGTTGATGGACATTCATTTCGGAACCAGCTTTTTCAGTGCGGCTGGCGGCGGCGATCCGGTATTGTTCCAGCACGTCTTCTGGTTTTTCGGTCATCCGGAAGTCTATATTATGATTTTGCCGGCGTTCGGCATTGTTTCGCAGATTATCCCGACCTTTAGCCGTAAACGGCTGTTTGGTTACACTTCCATGGTGTATGCGACGGCGTCTATCGCCTTCCTGTCTTTCATCGTCTGGGCGCACCACATGTTTACGGTGGGGATGCCGCTGGCCGGCGAGTTGTTTTTCATGTACGCCACCATGCTGATCGCGGTGCCGACCGGGGTGAAGGTGTTCAACTGGGTGAGCACCATGTTCAAGGGGTCGATGACCTTCGAAACCCCGATGCTGTTTGCGGTCGCGTTTGTCGTGCTGTTTACGATCGGTGGCTTTTCCGGATTGATGCTGGCGATTGCGCCCGCGGACTTCCAGTACCATGATACTTATTTCGTGGTGGCGCATTTCCACTATGTGCTGGTACCGGGGGCTATCTTCGGAATCATGGCGGGCGTCTACTACTGGCTGCCAAAATGGTGCGGTAACATGTATGACGAAACGCTGGGCAAGCTGCACTTCTGGTTGTCTTTTGTCGGCATGAACGTTGCGTTTTTCCCGATGCACTTTGTCGGCCTGGCGGGTATGCCGCGACGCATCCCGGACTACGCATTGCAATTCGCCGACTTCAACCAGATATCGTCCATGGGTGCGTTTTTGTTCGGCGCGACCCAGATATTCTTCATGTTTATCGTCATCAAGACGATTCGTGGCGGCAAGAAGGCTACCGCAGAGGTCTGGGACAACCCGGAGGGCCTGGAGTGGTCGATCCCGTCGCCCGCACCGTACCACACGTTTAGCACGCCTCCGAAGGTCAAGTAGGAAGCCGGGCGATGCCGCAGGAGCAGCAGCAATCAGGTGCCAAAGGCGTCACCAAACTGGTGGCGCTGGTGTTTGGCATGTTTGGCTTTGGGTTTGCGCTGGTACCCCTGTATGACGTGATCTGTGACTTTACCGGTTTGAACGGCAAGACCGGCGGCCGCTACGAGGTAAGCGAAGAACTGGTGGTGGACGAGAAGCGCTGGGTGACGGTGCAATTTACAACCAGTAATAATGCCGATATGCCGTGGGAATTCAGCCCGCAAACGCGTTCGGTGAAGGTGCGGCCCGGTGAGATAAATGAAGCCTTTTTCATTGCCACCAACACCACCGGAGAGGTAATGAAAGCCCAGGCCGTGCCCAGTGTCGCGCCGTTCTCGGCAGCTCAGTATTTTCACAAGACCGAATGTTTTTGTTTTGAGCAGCAAACGCTGGCGGCGGGCGAA
>CAMYKE010000260.1:3702-6772 GCA_947258895.1 uncultured Pseudomonadales bacterium
CGTGGACCAGGCGATTCCGGAGGGGATGAAGAAACTCACCCTGTCCTATACATTATTTAGTCTGCCGCAAGTGGCGGTTAATTAAACCCGATACTACTAACGGCTTTCGGTAGCTGAACGGAGAAATAGAATGTCAACTGAATCCTACCAATCGTATTACGTGCCCGAACAGAGCAAGCTGCCGATCATGATGGCAATCGCGCTGTTTGTAACCGTATTCGGCGCCGGCACGATGATCAACGATATCAGTGCCGAGGTGACGGACTCGGGCGCTCACTGGATTCTGTTGACCGGCCTCGGTCTCATTTTCGCCACCATGTACGTCTGGTTTGGGCAGGTGATTCGTGAAAACCATGCGGACATGTATAGCCCGCAACTCAAGCGTTCCTTCGTGTGGGGCATGGGCTGGTTTATCTTTTCCGAGGTGATGTTTTTCGCGGCGTTTTTCGGTGCGCTGTACTATGTGCGCAATTTTGCGGTGCCCTGGTTGGGCGGCGAAGGCGAAAAGGGTGTCTCAAACATATTGTGGCCTGAGTTCCAGGCGGCCTGGCCGCTGGTGAACACCCCCGATGGTGAAGCTTTTCCGGGGCCAAAGGAACTGGTTGATCCCTGGCATTTGCCCCTGCTGAACACCATCTTGCTGCTGAGTTCCAGTGTTACCGTGCACATCGCGCACACGGCGCTGAAAGCGGGTAATCGCGCCAAACTGAAATTATGGCTGGGCCTGACCGTCGCGCTGGGCGCGGCCTTTATGGTTATCCAGATTATCGAGTACGGCGAAGCATACAGTCATATGGGACTTACTCTGAATGCGGGTATCTATGGTTCAACCTTCTTTATGCTAACCGGTTTTCACGGTTTTCACGTGACTGTCGGCGGGATCATGCTTTTCATCATGCTGTTGCGAGTGATGAAGGGGCATTTTAAAGCAGACGATCATTTCGGCTTCGAGGCAGCGTCCTGGTACTGGCACTTCGTCGATGTGGTATGGGTAGGTTTGTTCCTGTTCGTCTACATTCTTTAGCGACGGTAGTCGCAGTAGCGAGAGTTGACGTTTCCGGGGCTGCTATTTATCCGCACAGCGGAGCCTACTTGCTCCATGGAGCATTGATCGCTAACTGCCCGCTCCACACCCCATAGGTTACGAAACCTAGCAGTAGCACCGCGAGGGTGACCCGAATGCCGAGCGCCTTGCGGGTGCGGTCCGCATTCCCCTTATCCAAGAGCAGAAAAACTGCACTCGTCCCAAGACTGATCAAAATTGCAATGAAGAGAACAACGATGGTTGGTTTAAGCCACATAGTACCCGCCCTGTGTAAGGGTGAGAGTATAGCTGATTAGGCGGACTGGATGCGCTTAAAGTTTGGCGGTCAACAATACCGGCTGGTTATCAACTGGAAGCTGATGGTATTTTATAGTTTGTTTATGCCACTGTTCCTCGGCCTTGGATACTGGCAGCTCAACCGCGCCCAGGATAAAGCAAGCCAGCAGATAAGCTATAACGCCCGCATGGCAGCCGATCCGGTCGATCTGGAGGCGGCCGATGTCCAGCAGGACTATGTAAAGGTACACCTGTCAGGCCGATATGAGCAACACCACCATTTCTTGCTGGATAATCGCACCCGTCAGGGGCGTGCCGGTTACGAGGTTATTTCGCCATTCCTGTTGCGCGAAACGATCTATGTGGGCGGGCCCGAGCGGCGCCTTGCCGTAGACTATGTGTTGCTTAACCGTGGTTGGTTGGCAATGGGTCGCAGTCGCGATGAGTTGCCGGCTATCGAGACCCCGCGGGGAGTGCAGCATATACAGGCGATTATTGATAGCGGGTCAGGCAAAGAGCTGGTGTTGAAAGATTCAGGCTATCCTCGACATTGGCCAAAGGTGATTCAGCGCGTCGATATTCCGCGTATGGGCGAGCAGTTGGCCGGGGAGATGCCTGGCGCCGCATTTGGCGCCATGCTGCGCATTCTCCCGGACGCCCCCGGAGCGTTCACCACGATCTGGAAACCGTCCAACATGAGCCCGGAGAAACACCTGGGCTATGCGCTGCAATGGTTTTCCATGAGCGCAGCGCTTACAATACTGTACTTTTTCGCGACCCTGAAGCGAGTCAAGAGTTGAATTCTGATAACCCCAACTTTAGCCCGGCAGAAGTGCGGTCCAGCCGGCGTACGCTGTTGGTCATAATGGCAATAGTAGTAGTTCCCTTCCTGCTCGCCTACACCATGTTCCGCACCGGCCTGTGGATGCCCGTGGACACCACCAATAAAGGCGCCCTGTTATTGCCGCCACTGCATGTGGACAAACTCGGATTGAGGAATTGGGCTGGTGACGCGGTCGATTTCCGGTCTGCAGACGGGCGCTGGACCATGATTATTGTCGGCGAGGGTGGCTGTGAGGAAGCCTGTAAAAGTGCCCTGTACCTGACCCGCCAGGCACATATCGGCCTGGGGAAGGAAGCCGGTCGCGTATTGCGGTATTACGGTGAACTGGGTACTGAGCTCGATCCGGGGCTGGCGACTATTTTGACCGGAGAACATCCGCGACTGGTCACCGTGGACGTCGAACGCGGTACCTTTGTCGAGTACATCGATAGCAGGGTCCCGGAGCTGGGCCTCGATTTCGATTCGCGGCGGCTGGTAAGGGACAGTTACGTGTTTATCGCGGACCCGCTTGGCAACATTATGCTGTATTTCACTCCCAGCCATTCCGGCAAGGATATCCTCACAGATCTGAAGAAGCTCCTGAAGAATTCGAAACTGGGTTGAGCGCGGTGAATAAAGGCACATTTTACCTGGCCCTGTTTGCCACCTGCTTTGCGCTCCTGGTGGTAGTATTTGGCGCCAACGCCAGGCTGGTCGATGCAGGGCTGGGGTGTCCTGACTGGCCGGGCTGTTACGGCCAGTTGACCGTGCCCGATACCGTCCATGAGATAGATCGGGCCGAAGCACTCTACCCGCATGCGCCGGTGGAGGTCGCCAAGGGTTGGGCGGAGATGATCCATCGCTATGTCGCAGGCCTGCTGGGCCTGGTCATCCTTGGTATCTACGCGCGGGCGTTGTACCTGCGT
>CAMYKE010000261.1:0-3677 GCA_947258895.1 uncultured Pseudomonadales bacterium
TCATAACCGATACTGCCGTTGAGTTCCAGTTGCTTGAGAATCAGGTATCGCAGGCCGATCAGGGCGCCCCAGAATTCAGAGTCGATATCGTCGATAATGACCGTGGAGCCATCGATTTCAACATCGCCCGACAGGCTCTCGCTGCCGGCGCTCATGCCGAGAACGAAATCCAGGGTGTGGGTGAGCGGGGCATACCCGCCGATGCGAAGGAAGTACTTATCGGTCTCCACGTTCATCGTGGCGGTATCCAGACCGCCAACGGTACCCGAGAAATCGTCATACTCCAGGTCGACATATCTCGCCGTGATCACGACGTTGCCGCCCAGATCTTTGGAAAGCTCGATCTGGTAGCCGTCGGCCTCCGCGTCGAACCCAAAACCGACGTCCTCTTCGCGATCGACATAGGACGCGGACAGGTAATCGTAGCTAAATTCGGCAAAAAGTTGTGTAGAGAAGAGCGCGAATACGCACCCGAGCAGTACTGTCATTCCGTTGTTCATGATAATCTTATCCCTTTTTCCTTCCCCTAGTGCTCCAATAGTACCTATTTCAGCCGCTGCAAACAATTAGCAAATATCGCACATTGGCGCTTTTACCCGGCTAGCCGACCACAGATCAATCTTCTACCAGTTATTGCGCAATTCACGCAGCCTGAGGAACACAGTTTTCGGGTCAGGCGCTTCGGGGAGGCCGGGAAACTCATCCCGTAAGCCGGCTATAACGGTCGCGCTATCCAGCCTGAAAAACGTGTTTATTTGTTTTTCCAGCGCGAGGGTTGTGATCAGAGCCGCGCTGGGGTCCTGCTCCCGGAGTTCTTCGTGCAGCGCCCTTGCCCGGTCATTATCGGGTTCGCGCGCCAGGGTGAATGCCAGGTTCCTGACGATGTAGTCATGGCCCGGGTAAATGCGGGTGCGCTCGTCGAGGGTTGCCAGTTGGCTGATGAATGTCTGGTACAACTCGTTTGGGTGGCCGCCGTTATGGCAATTCCCTGCGCCGGCATTGAACAGGGTGTCGCCGCAAAATAACGCCGGTTCCCCCGCTTCCGAGAGCAGGCAAATATGGGTCATGGTATGTCCCGGAGTATCAAGGACGAGCAGTTCCACGCTACTGCCAACCCGCACCACGTCGCCGGCGCCCAGCCCGATATCGATTCCCTCGATACTGCGGTGGGCGTTACGGTGGGCCAGCAGTGTAGCTCCGGTCGCTGCGATAACGGGTCGATTACCGCCGGTGTGGTCTCCGTGTTCGTGGGTATTAACCACCTGGGTTATCCGCCAGCCGCGTTGGGCTGCGATGGCCAGGCATTGTTCGTGATCAAGCGGGTCGATGGCGAGTGCTTCACCGGTTTCCGGGCAAGCCACCAGGTAATTGAAGTTGCGATAGCGATTGCCGGTCCAGATTTGTTTAATAATCATTTTTGCGTAGCGTATAAAAGTGACAAGTACATTGCTAAAACGATGCCGGGTGACCAGGGCGGGGCAGCGATCAATGGGCAGCTATACAAGAATAGACGCCGCTGTGACCACCTGCAAGGGCGCCGGACTGCCCGCGCGCAATCAAGGCCAGGTGGGCGATGCCGGGCGGATAGTGTCAGGAGGGCGTGCTACCGAGTGGCGACTAGGCAAACCGGCGCCACGCGGGATCGAGGCTTTCAGGTCGCGCCCGCACCGGAACTGACAATACCGCCCGCGGTGAGCCTGACGGGGTCCAGCAGTTCCTCGAGTTCTTCGCGGCTCAGGCTGGTTTGCTCTGTGGCGACATCGATGACCGGCCGGCCGCTGGAGTAGGCGAGTTTGGCAATCTTGGCGGCCTGCTGGTAACCAATCACAGGATTTAACGCGGTAACCAGGATCGGATTACGTGCCAGGGCCTGGGAAAGCCGATCCTGCTTCACGGTAAACGTCGCGATAGCCTTGTCGGCGAGGTGGTTGGCGCTATTGGCCAGCAGTTCGATACTCTGCAGGATGTTATAGGCGATCACCGGCAGCATCACGTTGAGCTCAAAATTACCGGATTGCCCGGCTACACAGACGGTGGCGTCGTTCCCGATTACCTGCGCACAGGCCATCGCCACGGCTTCAGGGATGACAGGATTGACCTTGCCAGGCATGATCGACGAGCCCGGCTGCAGAGCTTGCAGTTCAATCTCGCCAAGCCCGGCGAGTGGCCCCGAATTCATCCAGCGCAGGTCGTTACTGATTTTCATCAGGCTGACCGCGACGGTTTTCAGCTGGCCGGACAAGGCGACGGCGGTATCCTGGCTGCCGATGCTGGCAAAAAAGTTATCGCTCGGCCGCAGCTCGAGGCCGGCGACCTGGCTCAGTTTTTCGGCAAACACCCGGGCAAAATCGGCAGGAGCATTAATCCCGGTGCCCACTGCGGTGCCGCCCTGGGCCAACGCATGCAGGCGTGGCTGGAGTCCTTCGAGGGCTTCGATTCCGGCCTCTATCTGGGCGGCCCAACCCTCCAGTTGCTGGCTCATGCGAATGGGCATGGCATCCATCAGGTGCGTGCGACCGGTCTTGACATAAGTGTCGACTGCGGCTGCTTTTTCCAGCAGGACCTGCTGCAGGTGGCGCAAGCCCGGTAACAGCGCATCGGCCAGCAAGGTGGCGGCGCTCAGGCTGATGGCCGTGGGTATTACATCGTTACTGCTCTGGCACATGTTGACATGATCGTTGGGGTTTACCGGCTCGCCGAGCTGATCGCTTGCAAGAGCGGCGATGACTTCGTTGATGTTCATGTTGGAACTGGTACCAGAGCCCGTCTGAAATACGTCGACAGGGAAATCAGCGCGGTGCTGGCCACCGGCGATCGCCTCGCTGGCATTGACGATGGCACCGGCAATGTGCGAGTCGAGCAGGCCGAGGTCCGAGTTGGCGGCGGCCGCCGCCAGCTTGATTTGTGCCAGGGCGGTTATGAACGCGGTCGGCATTCGCAATCCGCTAATCGCAAAGTTATCGACCGCGCGCTGGGTTTGCGCGCCGTAATGTGCGGCCTGAGGTACGTTGACACTGCCCATGCTGTCGGTTTCGGTCCGGAATGCGGTCATGCAAAGTTCTCCTTTAAAACGGGTTGGGGCGACTGCCGGACGCCGGCAAGTTCGCTATGCGCAGGCATTTGGCCATGCGCAAGGCGGCCGTGTGGTTGCGGTAGTAGCCTGCTATGCGCGCTAGTTGCTGGTAGCCAAGGCATTCATAAAAGCGCCGCGCAGGCGCATTGCTGGCAACCAGCTCGAGGGAAATATTGAAGGTTCCCGCTACGCGCGCGCTATTTTCCAGCCAGACGATAAGGTGACGGCCAAGACCCTGCCGTTGGTACGCCGGCCTGACGGCAAGCAGGTTTAAATGCGCCCTGGTGTGCCCAAAGCGCATAATGGCGAAGCCTGCGATCATGCGACGCGCACGGGCTATTACCACCGTAGTTTCCGGATCCCTGATCGATTCACTCACCCGCAGCGGGGTCCACGACCAACCCAGGCCCGCTTCGATGTAGTCCCGCGAAATGAGTGCGATTTCCCGGGCATCCGCCCTATTCGCGAGCGCGACGACCAATTCGTGGTCAAGGTTCATGGCAAATCATGTTCATGGCGGCAGGCAGGCCAGGTCAATTGGAATGGTTACGATCCCAGGGTCCGGGGTTACCCGTCAGGGGTTCCCTGATTCTATTATCCGCTT
>CAMYKE010000261.1:3712-4469 GCA_947258895.1 uncultured Pseudomonadales bacterium
GTCTCCTGCCGCCAAAAATAATCGTGCTCATCGAGGTCAAGAGGTCGCATAAAAATGCCGATCGAAGGTATAATCCGCGCAGGTTGGGCTGCGCTGTGCTCAAGGCCAGTGTGCGGGCCCGCCTAAAATCCAGTCCTGATTGACAGTCAATTGCTGAGGAAAAGCCGTGAGTATCTCGATTGAAGCGATGTTGCAAGATGAAGCCCCCTATCTCCTGGACCACAAATGCACCACTATTGCTGGTGACACCTTGCATCTGCCGGGGCCGGATTTTGTGGATCGTATCGTCGCCAGCGGCGATCGTTCCCTGGCAACCCTTCGTAATCTGCAGGGCCTGTACGATCATGGCCGGCTTAGTGGTACCGGTTACCTTTCCATCCTGCCAGTCGACCAGGGAATCGAGCACTCCGCCGGCGCATCGTTTGCGCCCAATCCGATTTACTTTGACCCGGATAATATCTGCAAACTGGCGATCGAGGGCGGTTGTAACGCGGTAGCTTCCACTCTTGGCGTGTTCGGCACCGTAGCGCGAAAGTATGCCCACAAAATCCCCTTTATCGTGAAGATCAATCACAATGAAATCCTGTCCTACCCCAATATGTATGACCAGACTATGTTCGCCAGCGTCGAACAGGCCTTTGACCAGGGGGCCATGGCGGTAGGGGCAACCATTTATTACGGCTCGGAAGAATGTCGACGTCAAATCCAGGAAGTCAGCGAAGCCTTCCACCACGCGCACGAACTGGTTGGTCGCTTC
>CAMYKE010000262.1:0-1851 GCA_947258895.1 uncultured Pseudomonadales bacterium
CTCTGGATAGTCGCCGACCCGGAAGGCGTCTGGTTGCGGCAATAGTGACACTGACGAAGGTAGCCTTTGCTGGCAGGCGTCGTTGGCGCCAGCCCGCATCCCTCACCGCTACAGCTTCTACCAATTGGATAAACATCTGTCGCAGGCTTTTGTAGAAAATCCGGGATTTACAGTGTGTCAGACTCGCTTTGCCTTGCTTTGGCGGCCGCTTGGCACGCATCTCCTCACGACAGCTATGCATTGCGCGCCTTTCGTGCAATCTGCGAACCGACCGACTCGCCACCTTACACGCCAATCGGTGACGGATACGGGCTATGGTATGGATTGCAGGCGAGGCCCTGCAACAGAGCGCCAAGAGCGGTTTGCTGGCTGCGTGCCCCGGTTACCGATACGCAATTGGAAGCACTTGTCTTTTTTTGCCAGACGAGCGAGGATCGCACCGCCCTGACACGAGCGTTACCAGCTCGCCTCCGCCCGGCTTCGCCGGTGGTCCGGCAATCATTCCGTTCTGCAAAGCCCCGGGTTTTCCGTGCACAGCGAATCGAGCGCATAGCCAGGAAAATGCGCCCGGAACTCCGCCAGCTCGGCTTGCGCCTGCGCCCTGTTGCCCTGTTGCCATAATGCAGTGATGTGTTCCAGCCAGGCATCCTTGGCAATGGGTTGCGCTTCCGTTTCAGTGCTGGAACCGAGCGTTGTGCTTTTGTCAGGAAGTCGCCGCTCGTGAGCTTCTGCCCGGGCCGGCGCTGACTGTACCGCGGGGGCGTCAAGCATGCGGTCTCGCCGCACCGCCCCTAGCGGTGCGGCGAGTTGCTTCTGTTCCAGTCCGAGTGCTGGTTCGGATCTGTCTGTGGCGGCGGGTATTGATTTCTTGCGCAGAGGCGGTGGCTCGGCATCGGCACTGTCCGCTTCAGCTGTGGCCGCCCGCTTTGCTGCCGGAGCGGGCGATGCCGGTATCGCTTGCTGCTCCCGCGACATTTCCGGCACACTCGCAGTCGGCGCCATGGCGTTCGGCGCGGATATGGGTTCCGCGTAATCGAACTGTGGCGTCCCCGTATCCAGTTGCGGCGTCACAGAATCCTGGTTATACAGGTATAACAGGCTGGCGAATGCCACGGTGGCCGCGACGGATGTCGGTATCTCCCAGCGGCGCCGCAGAGGAACGGCCCCTTTTTCCCTGGCGCAAGGTACCGTACTGCTGGCTTCTTCAGGGGCGACTGCTTGCCTGGCATGTGCCAGTATCGCGGCGTCCAGTTCCTCGGGAATAGCGGGCGTGTCCTGGTCTCGCGAAGTGCGGTACAGCCTGGAGATGGCGGCATCCGTTTCCCCGCTATCCTGGTGTGGCAGTTTAGAATCGACCATATCTTGCCTCCAGCCCGCTACGCAGTTTCGCCATCGCATAGCGCAGTCTGCTTTTCACAGTTTCCGCGCCGCTGTTGGTCGCGGTGGCGATTTCTGCCACTGACAAGCCGGCGTCCTCCTTAAGCAGAAAGGTTTCGCGCTGCTCCTGTGGCAATGCAGCAATCATTTCCAGCACCGCCTTCACCTGGTTTTGACCGGTCAGCTTGCGTTCCGGTTCGCTCCTCGTGTCAGCGACCTGTTCTTCGACACCCGGCGGAGCATCGAGGGTATTCGCTTCCGGATTTATTTTGCGATAGTGATCGATCAACACATTGTGGGCGATATGGTACAGGTAGGTCCTGAACAGGGCAGAAGCCTGATACCGCTCGCGGGCGTCGATTAGCTTTAGCCAGATGTCCTGGAATACTTCTTCGGCAATGGCCTGGTTGTGCAGTTGGCGTAGCAAATATCGCATCAAGGGGGAACGGTGACGCTGATACAGGGCTTCAAAAG
>CAMYKE010000262.1:1986-5648 GCA_947258895.1 uncultured Pseudomonadales bacterium
TCTTCGTCAGTTCGTTCTTGCGTCACACGGGCCAGCATACGCAATCCCGGAGCGTGATATCAATTGATTAGTCGTTGCTGTTGCCCTGCAGCTCCCGTTGTGGGAGTGTCTGCCAGCACCAGCGTGTCAGCCATCCTGGCCAGGCTGACGAACTCGCTTCGATAGCCGAACCGGTCTTCACCCATGGCCCCTTTTGCCAGGGCGATTATTTGTTCGTAGCTGTAATCGCCCGTGTAGGTCCCGCCGCTCGGCTTATGGGTAAATGCGGCCACTGCTGCGCTGAAGCGGAAGGCATCGCTCGCGTTGGCGAGCACGGCGTGCGCATCGCGCCGATACACGGGGTGCTCGATCAGCCGACTTTTTGCTTCCCCGGGCAGTTTGTAGCGGAGTTTAAGAAAGGCCAGCTCTTCGCTGCGGGGCAGCTTCGGGCGGTGCTTTTTCGTCCGCTGGTAACGTAACGGGTCGATGCTGCCCGCCGCGCTGCCCGCCAGTGTGATCTCGTATAGCGCAGTCACGGTATGGCCGGCACCGATCTCACCGGCGTCCCTGGTATCGTTATTGAAGTCTTCGCGTTTTAGCATTCGGCTTTCATAGCCCACCAGCCGATACTCGAGCACCTGCGGAGAAAACTCGATCTGGATTTTCACGTCTTTGGCAATGGTAAACAGTGTTGAGCCAATCTCATCCACCAGCACCTTGCGCGCCTCCAGCGCGGTATCGATATAGGCCGCATTACCGTTGCCGATTTCAGCGAGCTCATTCATTAGCGCATCATTGTAGTTGCCCATGCCGAAGCCCAGCGTGGTCAGGGAAATGCCGGACTTGCGTTGCTGCTCGACCAACCGCTTCAGCGCATCGACGTTGGCGGTGCCGACATTAAAGTCGCCATCGGTGGCTAGAATAATGCGGTTGATGCCGTCTTTTACGAAGCCGCCTTGTGCAATGGAGTAGGCTAGCTGAATACCCGCTTCGCCATTGGTCGAGCCACCCGCCCGCAATCGATCAAGCGCCGCACCGATTGCCTGGCGGTCGTTGCCGGAAGTCGGTTCCAGCACCACTCCCGCGGCACCGGCATAGACCACGATGCTGACCTTGTCGTGCACATTCAGTTGCTGCGTCAGCAGGTGTAGCGCGGTTTTCAACAATGGCAGTTTGTTGGGCTGGTTCATGGAGCCGGATACATCCACCAGGAACACCAGGTTGGCCGGGGGCAGTTGCTCGGGGCTGACGTCAAATCCGCGCAAGCCGACGTGCAGTAACTGCTTGCCTTCGGCCCACGGGCTGGGTGCAACCTCGGTATACAGGCTGAAAGGCGTTTCACGGGAATCGGCATGCGGATACTGGTAGTTGAAATAGTTAATAAATTCTTCCGCCCGGATAGAATCGAGGTGCGGGGTATTGCCGTTGCGCAGAAACCGCCGGGTATTAGTATAGGAGCCGGTATCGACATCGATACTGAAGGTGCTTACTGGATTTTCAGCCACCAGCCGCAGCGGATTCTCCGCGCGCTGGCGATAGTTTTCCCGATCTGCAGGTGGCTCATAATAGGGGTCGGGCTGCGGGTGAGGGTGCGGAAGAATATAACTGTGATCGTGCCTGGCACGGGCTGATGCCGGCACGGACTTGTGCAACCCTGCTTTATCGAAGGCCCGAGGCGATTGAACGCGTGCTGGCTGGTTGCGCACAGGTGGTGTGCCGAGTGACTCTTTCTCCCTCGTCGCAACTGACTCCTCCTCAAGTTGGATAATATCCTGTTCAGCCCGTTGCCGCAGAGGATCGGCATCGTTTTTGTGACGGGCTTCGTTCGGTGTGGCGCTTGTCTGCAGTGGTGCTTCTGCGGCCTCGTGGGCACAACCAAGCGCAATCAGTGTTGTTGCCGCGAGGGCAAGTAGTAGGGTTTGGTTCACGGTGTACTCCTGTTTCGGCTCGTTCTGATCGGGTAAACGGGAGCGATTCAGGAAAGGGTTAATTGGGAGGAAATATTTTTTGAGGTGACAAAACAGGCCGATCGCTGTTCAAATCATGTTTGAGAGAACGGGTAATCTTGGTTGATTGGTGGAGGCGGGGAAAGCGTACCTTGAGAATACGCTTTATTCACAATGAATTGCCCCCTTTTTTATCAGATCCGGGTCGTGACAATCGGCCCTCAAAAAGTAAATTTCGATTCAATGAGCGTTTACCGATATCGTAGCACTCTATCCAGCTTCACCTCTGCAAAAATGTTATTCGTTGAACGGTATTTGCAAAAATGAATGGCTAAATTGGCTCGAGATCCTGATTGCTCATTAGAGCCTCGGGGCGGTACATGTGGTTTGATTCCCACCACTTTATCCCGTTATTTCTTATCAATTCAGGCGTTTGGTTTAGCCAGTGCGATTGCGGGTCGAGATAGTTTGCAATTCCTGCCGCAATAACTCTATCAGCCGGGTTTTTGCTATATAGCGCTTCAAATGCAAATGCCCAAGCGAATTGTGGTTGAACTTTTTGATATCGCTTTACCCAGGTAAGAGCGAGATCAATATACCTTTGGTCGTTGGTAGATAAAAAAAGTCGTTCAGCGATATCGGTGAGTTGGTACCAGGAGAACAATGGCCTCCAATCGGTGTGAGGTCTATACAGGTACGCTTCTTTTAGAGAAGCTAAAGAGGATTCAATGTCGCCGAAGTGTGCCAGGAGTAAAGCGCTTGCAAGTTCTGCGTCAAATCGAATGTTGTCCGAGTTCGTGGAAATTTTATCCCTCAATTCGCGCAAGGATTGAGAATCTCCAACCTTAATGGCAGCTAATGTGGCGTAAGGAAGTATCGCTGACCTGTGAAACCGTTGGGAAAAGTCTGAAATTTGGTCGATTTCCATAAAACGTCTAATGGCTTCCAGGTGTTTGTCACCGTCCAGGGCGACTAATGCCTTCAGGAAAGTGCCGTAAACATCTTTATGAGAGTCTAAAATTACTTGGTCGCAGGCAGTTTTATCTTGATCACAATTTGTTTGGTCGGGAAGATGTGATTTGAAAATAGTTCGGAATAGTGAATTGTTGAAGACCGGATTCTCATGGATCTCTCGTTCAACGAGTGCGAGGTGATCGATCGATTCAGTTGAGATCTTTCTGTCGATCACGAGTTGTAAAAACGCGTATCGATTGACTTGAGAAGCAAGTCTATTTTTATCCTCCCCGAGGAAGTACTTATCCAGTGCCGTAAGAATTAAGTCTGTACTGCGATTCTTAACCCTTTCGCCCACAAACCTGGCGGTCCACAAAGTGGGTTTGTCATACCGCTCAAACAGTTCATTAAACCCGGTATTTGCATCCTCATGAAAACCAAAAAGGTGTAAGTAGGTAAGATAATCGCGGTACCCGTATGGGTTATTATACCTTTGACCCCTCTTTAACGCATAAGAGAGGACGGCCTTGTAGTCCTTTTTCACAATCGCCAAACGTTGATGTGCGGAATATTCCGCGCCGGACCCCGTGTTAAGGGAGCTAGCGATCTTGTAAAAGGGCTGCGCATGTTCAGGCAATCCTAACCAAAAAAATCGGTCACCAGGGCCAACCGCTTTGTTTGAAACAGCTACGCGATTCGCACCGTGCACATCCTCAAACAGCGGGTACTTTAGGTATGAGTCTTTTGCACTTTCAAAATCCTGTTCTGCCAAAAAAAGGTCGC
>CAMYKE010000263.1 GCA_947258895.1 uncultured Pseudomonadales bacterium
ATCAGGCCATGCGCGATAAACGTGTTCGCGCGGTATCGCTCGCTGTTTTCTTAAATCCCGTAGATTTACGCCAGATTGAATCGCTTGGCTGGTATTTGGCAATCCCGTGCTACTGCGATTTTATCACTTGTATTTACACCCGCTCAGCCTGATATTGCAAGCATTCAGGTTATGCAGAACCGCAAAGGCTGCAATGTTCCAGGAGCCGTCTTTCACTCAATCGTCAGGATTCTTTACACCAATTCGCAGGCGCTATAGCCGAGAACGGCCAGAAGCGGAGGTTGTATTTTTACACTCAGGTCAAGTATCACACTTTGGTCGATCGTAGCGAATTCCTGTAGAGTGGGCACTATACCCCGCAGAATCGCACAACAAGACGATCCTGCCATTCATCTGTGTGTTCGGAGGTCCATGTCTTCACTACGTGTCTGCTATCAAACCATTGAGTTTGGCAATGTAGATATCCACTTGCGAACCTTGAGGGATCGACAGCAATTTTTAGACGAAGATGGCGAGGCCGAAAGGCTAGGAATATCGTCAGCAAATTGGCCGTTATTCGGGATTATCTGGACATCCGGTGAAGTGCTTGCACACCACATGTTTCAGTACGATATCAGGGGCAAGCGCATATTAGAGATCGGATGTGGGATTGCATTGGCTAGCCTGGTTCTCAATTACCGACAGGCGGATATAACTGCAACCGATCAACATCCCGAAGCAGAGAGATTCCTGATCGAAAACGTTAATCTCAACCAGGGTAATTCCATACCGTTCGTACGCACTGGTTGGGCAGACACCGATAGTGGACTGGGAAATTTCGACTTGATCATTGGGAGTGATATCCTCTACGAACAAGGCCATGCGGAACTTGTAGCGGCTTTTGTCCATCAACACGCGAAACTACATTGTGAAGTCATCATCGTTGACCCAGGCCGTTCTCAACGAACTAAATTTAGAAAACAAATGGAGAGGCATGGCTTTGTTCACAGCCAAGCCCGCCCCAACACAATTGAGTCCCTAAAAGCTCCGTTTCACGGTTTCATTCTCAAGTACGCGCGCTAGCACTGGACGCAGGGGATAGACGATGCAAGTCGAAAGAAAAATTAAACCGATAACATATGTATGTCAGGCAATCGCTTGTCTATTTGTTTGATGTGCCACCAAGCTTTATCTGCCTATTGGGGGACATATTAGGTCTACCCGTAACTCCGGCTTTTATGTAATGTATTTTGCCGCCCGCTTTGAGGAAGGCTTCAGTTTTTGTTGCAATTGTTTGTGACGTATCCTTAGCCGCGCCATTCTTACTTCTGGTCGCCATCTTGGTTCCACTGATTCGTTTTCGGGCGGTTATTCTATAGCATTTCATGAGTAAAAAGCTGGTAAAGAACCGACAATTTGACTTAAATGTCGAAGTTTCGGGCCAGTGCAAAGACTTCAACTTCCGGTTAGGGTCGGGTCCGGTCGTTTTACTCGGGTGGTGATATAGAAGGTCACGGAGGGATTATCCTGCAACCAACGCCGCCCGGTTTACCCACTGCCCTTGCCTGACGTACGTTACATCCTATGCTGGCCCTAACTAATATTTAGGGGGAGGTAACTGGTTAATTTAATCCTGCTGTCACCTTTCTGTTCAAACGAGAATTTCTCTCATTTGTCACCGACCCCTTTTTCTTTTTCCGCCCTCTCAATGGGAATTGCATCCAGTGGGGCTACGAATCCGATGTAAAGCACACACGGCACGCCTTTATGGCAATAGGCAGAGTGTGGAAGCTTCGCTGGTCCGTACGCATACTCTCCGGTTTTTATTGTTGCTTTTTCATGATCATCATAGCTAACGTCAAGCGTGCCTGAAACTAATACCATGCGCTCCTGAGACGTATGTAAATGATAGGGTATCTCAAAATCTCCGGGGACCTTGAAAAATATGTCGAGGTTATTGTTGGCTGGATTACCTTGTAAAATTGCTATTTCACACCCCTTCGGAATAAATTCAGGGCATGGTCCCCATTGTAATTCCTGATCATTATGTGAAATCACCAGCGCGCGTTCTTCTGCGTGCATGTATCCACACGCAGCCAAAATACACAGGGCGATAACTTTCGGAAGGCTTTTCATCTTATCTCCTTGATTTATTATTGAGTGAAATTCAGGGACAGTTTACTTAATTAACGTTTGAAATTCAGGGACAGTTTACCTAATTAACGTCGGCTAAGTGTCGAGTCTGATCGCTGAACTCGGGCTGCGCCGCAGCCGGGTTTTTCGTCGCGGCACGGCTAACAAGAGCCAGACTCTCCGGCGATGAGTGTCCGAAGTGTAAAGTGGGTCCAAATATGACCCCGAAATCGGTCGCTGCAAATTTTTACCTGGGAGTGCCTGAGCAACCCCATGCTACTAAGACTTGCGTCATCACTGCGTTGTCAGTATTGCCAATGGAGGCTTTAATTTTCAGGTTTGTTTTATCCTTTTACAGAACAATTCGACCTTGTCAAATTCGCTTATAAATATCGGCAATGGTCTTCGCTGGCCCGTCAACATGATTTGTGATAAAGAAGTAATGCTTGCGGGTTTCCGCATCTTGAAAGCCTGCCCGCCTGACGGATCTGAACCAATTCAGCTTAAACCCTCTTGTTATTACAGTGTTTGTTCGCACTTCCATTGTGACAACGTCTAGAGGTTTAAGCCGTTTTATTACCTGCTAAGTGGGACAGCAGTGAGTCTGACCTTATCAATTTTATGTTCAACTTTTAGGGCCTCCCCGGCAGAGCCGGGGGGGTCTCCCGCTTATTAACCAACTCAATCACTCCGGACCGGTCTGTAACCCGCTCTACTCAGTGTTTGCCTAAATTCAGTTGGGAGTTTATTCTTCCTGCACCCGACTTGCCAGCGCCGCACTTGCCCTCACCACATTTACCTTCTCCGGCTTCATGGTCTACGGCCGGTTGATAACCTCCATCCAGTACGATGCCGTAGTCGATTTGACGTTGGAAGCCGAGTTGGAAGCTGGCAACCGGTTGATAGCCTCCATTCAATGCGACGCCGTGGTTGATTTCACGCTGGAAACCGAGTTCTAAGTTGGCGGCCGGTTGATAGCCCCCATCCCGTGCGACGCCGTGGTCGACTCGACGATGGAAACCGAGTTGGAGGTCGGCGGCCGCAAAAGGTTTACCCGCAGCAAGCGTGGCGGGGGTAAAGCTGGCGGCCAGAAATGCTGCACCGATAGCGGCGGAAAGTGTTTTAGATTTGTTCGTAGCCATAGTTGTTTCTCACCTGTTCTCGTTAATAGTCAAAAAGTTAAGGACTTGCTTATAGCTGAGAGCGTTGGATACTGTTGGCTCCATTGCTCTTGCTTCGCAGTACGCTGCAGACTACGTGCCAACAGGCTAAAAAAGTTTATTTCTTTTAAGAACAATAAGTTAAAGGTTATGCCCGCAGCCCCCGGGGTGGCGAGAAATCGCTTTTCGCGAATTATAATGGCGAGATTTCGCGCTTGTACGACACTGGCCCGGTTGCGGTGGAAGTGGCCGCCGGGCCTTCAACACAATGGATCTGCATAACTAGACGCCATATCTCACCGATTTTTGGAATTATCGCCGAGAGATTGTGCGTTGTACGGGATTTTCCGACGAAGGGGATAGCCGTCGCTATAGCCGCAGGAGAAGTACTGACAAGGCTTCTGGGCATTGGATCGCCGAATCGGTGAGATATGGCGGCTAGCAAGGCACTGTGCTGGCGACTACAAAAAACGACGGGGCCAATAAAGGGATGTGGTTCAGGACACGGCGGCTGCAGCCTGATCGCGAGTATAAAAGCGTCCGTCGCGCAAGAAACCCGCAATAACCGTATGTTTTACGGCCACCACTGTGCCATCTGGGCCACGTTCCAGTACCAGGTTCGAAGGCAGGCCATTGAGTAAGTGAAACGGGGCCGGCCTGCCATCGGCATAGCGGGATTGATAAACCCTGCCAGTAGAGACATCGTAAAATGCCGGCAGAAATCGTTGCGCTCGGTTGCCGGCACTGACGCCACCGGTATTGCCAAAACGCCTGTTTTCCCGAGTAAGATTCGCAACGGTATACGGGATATTCATGGCGATTCCTCCTGCTGTGTGTTCATTGTCAACTTCGTTCATGCATCGAACGCGCCAACCTCGATACAGACCTGCATCGCCGCTGCTGCGGGCTGGCCGTGGTCAACCGGGTGCAATACCCGGCATTGAAAATTCACCAATGGTGAATAATCGAAGCGAATTTTCACCACGTATCGAGCCTTGGAACCAATTAACTGGTATTGTTGGCGTTGAGCAACCGATGCATTCGTCCGGCCCCCGACTTTTTATACGAAGCGATGCCAAATTTTGATGACGATACCGCCCTGCGCCATATTCTCTATGGCACCGCCGCGGAAACCGGCAACCAGTTTTTCGTAGCACTGGTCAACAACCTCGCCGCTGCATTCGATACCGACTTCGCCTGGGTCACGGAATACCTGCCAGGCCGTGAGACATTGCGCGCGCTGGCTTTTTACCAGGACCACACGTTGATTGAAGACTTTGAATACGCGCTTACCGACACACCCTGTGAGCCGGTGATACGGGGTGCCAAACTGGTACACCACCCCCAGGGTGTACAGGCCTGCTACCCGCGGGATAACGATTTGAAAATCCTGGGTATGGAGAGCTACCTGGGCATTCCGCTGCTGGCCACCGATGGATCAATCCTTGGCCATATGGCGATAATGGACAGAAAGAAAATGCCTGAGGAGGCCCGGGGGCTCGACATCTTTCGCATTTTTGCAGCGCGAGCCACCGCTGAGTTGCAGCGGCTCAGAGCCGAAGAAGTCATCCGCGAGCAGCAGCAGAAACAGGCGCAACTGGGTCGCGAACTTGAAGATGCACTGGAAACACTAAAGGAAAGCGAAACCCGCTACCGGGATTTGTTTGAGGAAGCCCCTATCGCCTATGTCAACGAGGATCTGGGCTCGCGCTTTATTCGAGCCAACAGGACGGCGTTACGAATCCTGGGTATTCGCCCGGAAGAGGCCGTCGGCTTTCTCGGTCGTTCACTCGCGCCTGAGACCACGGATGCGCAGTCGCGAATAGACGCCGCGCTCGCGTCGATCAAGGCCGGGCTGGATGCCGACAGCAGGGTGCTGGAACTGAGACGTCATGACAATGGCGAGCCGGTCTGGGTGCGCTGGTGGTCGAAACCCGACCCGAGCGGTAACTTCACCCGCACCATGTTCCTGGACATCACCGCAAGCGTTCTGATGGAACGGGAAAAACATGAACTGCAGGCCCAGAACGATTATCTGCAGGAAGAGATTGATAGCACGGCGTTTAGTGAAATCATTGGCAACAGCCTCGTCATGCAACGGGTACTAGAGGATCTAAAGCAGGTAGCTGGCACCGATGCCGGCGTGTTGATTCTTGGCGAAACCGGAACTGGCAAGGAGGTGTTCGCGCGTGCGGTACACAAAGCGAGCTCGAGGAGCGGCAAACCCCTGATCAAGGTTAATTGCGGCGCGTTGCCCGAATCGCTGATCGAGAGTGAACTGTTCGGCCATGAAAAAGGCGCCTTTACCGGGGCGACCGCGAAACGGGATGGCCGCTTCAAGCTTGCCGATGGCGGCACCCTGTTTCTGGACGAAATCGGTGACCTGCCAATGACGTTGCAGGTAAAGTTGTTGAGAGTCCTGCAGGAGGGTGAGTTTGAGCCACTAGGTAGCGCAACCACCCACAAGGTCGATGTGCGTATTATCGCGGCGACAAATC
>CAMYKE010000264.1 GCA_947258895.1 uncultured Pseudomonadales bacterium
CACTGGTTGCTGTCACCAGAATATCGGCACCCTCCATGGCCTTTCTCATATTGGTGTGCGCCGCTTCGAACTGCATATCGGGTAGCAGGGGAGCCAGTTCTCGAATAAATCGTTGCTCGGCGGCCTCATTCATATCGGAGACGCGACAGGTGGTGAGGGACGGCCGCACCACTTTCATGGCCAGCAAATGCATTTTTGCCTGTTCACCCGCACCGATGAAACCGATTACTTCACAGTCAGTTCGTGCCAGGTGTTTCGCTGCGATGGCCCCCACCGCGGCGACGCGCATGTTTGACGCCAGGGTGCCTTCCAGTACTGCCACAGGAAAGCCTTTTTCAATTTTGGATAACACAAAAATCGCAGAAAGATTCTGTGCGTCAAACAGCTTTGGGTTACGGGGGAATACGGATACCCACTTCACTCCGCAAATCTTTTCATCCAGCAGGGTGGCGGGCAGACAGTTAATCCTGTCCTGAGTATCCCGGTTGAATATCTGCACGATTTTTTGCGGAAACAGGATTTTATGTTGTTCGAAATCCAGCATGGCCTGTTCGGCTGTCGCAATGGCCAGTTGCAAATCAAATGCACCGGCATCAAGCAAATCATCCTGGGACAGGTAGGTAAACGTGACGCTATGCTGGTTCATTTCGATGTGTACCTGCGGTTTCATCGATCGTGACTGGCGCACGGTTCCGGAGCGGATCGTGCCAGGTAGATTTATCTATAGCAAAACAGCGAATCCGCAAGCGGTCAACTGGCGCCGCCATTTTTCAGCGCCAAACTTGATTGAGCGCAATTTTTGAGGGGAAAAGCTGGCAGAAGGGCACTTGAAGCGGTCATCCGGCCCCGCAATTTTGCAGGGCCAGCGCGCGGCTTAAAACTGGTAACTCAGTTCCAGGCTCTGGATATTCAAGCCGGGATTAGCTTCCTGGAGCCTGCCGTTGGACATGTGGTGGAAGCGAATGCCGACCGAAAACGGATCGCTGAACTGGTAACTCAGGCGAAGATGGCTAATAAACTGGGTATTCCCCCCCAGGTTCGTTACCCCGTATCTGGTCTCGCTGATATAGGTCGGGCTGATGCCCACGTCGACGCTCAGGGCGCTCCCGGGTTTGCTGAAGGTGAGCTTGGGGCCAACCGAAAGGATCACTCCGGTTTGCTGCTCGCTACGCAGTTCTCCCAAGGTGGCGCCGATTTGAGTCTGCACAACCCAGCCGGAACGCCACTCCCACCGCGGGTTCAGGCGATAGGCGGTAAACAGCTCGTATTGTTCGAAGTCCTTGTTCTTGCTGCTTGCGGAGATACCGCCGCGCACGCCAGCCTCGATCCAGCCGTCATCTTCAGCAGCGTGGCCGTGGCAACAAAGACCTGCAATAAGACCTGCTAACCATAATAAGGTGTTGTTTTTCATGTAGTTAATCATAGATCTGTAGGATGGCATAATCTTACCGGAATTGATCCGGATTTCCAGTGCAGGCACAACCCAGCCTGGCTTATCGAGCGCTAGGACATAGTTATATATTAAAGAGGCCGCAGGTGCGGAAAATCTGTTGCTGCGGTGGAAGGGTCAGGATGCCCTTCTTTGGTTCCTGAGCGGCAAAATAAAGGGTACTGGTTTGCTTACGCCGTATCCCTGCGCATAGTCGACCCCCAGTTTACGCAGTGCTTCCAGGGTTTTAGTGTCTTCGACGTACTCCGCGACAGTTTGTTTTCCCATGACATGGCCAATATCATTAATTGACTGGACCATCGCGAAATCTATCGGGTCGTTTACCATGTCTTTTACGAATGATCCATCTATCTTGAGGATATCCACCGGGAACTGTTTCAGATATGAGAAAGAGGACAATCCGCTGCCAAAATCATCCAGTGCAAAATTGCAACCCTGCTTCTGCAACGAATGCATAAACTTCGATGCAGTTGCCAGGTTTTGAATCGCGGCCGTTTCGGTTATTTCGAAGCAAAACTTTTCAGCGGGCAGGCCGGTATTTTTGAACTGGCCGAGGATAAAGTCCAGTAATTGGGGGCTGGCAACCGATTGTCCCGACAAGTTAATGTTGCATCTCGCAAGCCGTGACAGCTTTTCCGGGTTGACGGCAAACCAGTTAAACGCTGTCTTGATAACCCATTGGTCGATTTTTCTGGCCAGGTCAAAACGCTCCGCGGCGGGTAAGAAAGCGCCCGGCGGAATAATGGTATTATTGTCGTCCAGCATTCTTACCAGCAGCTCGCAGTGGTCGCTCGTTCGCGAATCCTCGGCCAACGGCATAATGGGCTGCATGTAGATCAGCAGCCGTTCCTCCTCCAGCGCCTGGTTTATTTTACTTACCCAGTCCACTTCGCTGCGACGCCTGGTTAGATCTGCATCGCTGGAATGATAGATATGTACCCGGTTGCGTCCCGAGTCCTTTGCTGCATAACACGCCATGTCGGCGGCGCGTAGTAGTTCCTGGAAGGTGCCCGTTTCACTGTCAATGGGAACCAGCCCAATGCTGGCGCCGATGCTGAAAGGCTTGTCATCCCAGACGAAACGAAAACTTTCCACCAGGTCGCGTATTTGCTCGGCGCACTGGTCAGCCTGCGCCATCGAACAATGACGCATGAGAATGCCAAACTCATCACCGCCCAACCTGGCAATTGTGTCGATACTGCGGACCCGCGCTGAAATTTTCTCGGTAAGCTGACGAAGCAGCTCGTCACCTGCGATGTGTCCGCACGCGTCATTGATAACTTTGAATTGATCGAGATCGAGATAGCACAGTGCATGCCGGGATTTCGCGTCGGTCAACCGCAGCAGCTCTGTTACCTGGCGCTCGAACTCCGTGCGATTGATAATGCCGGTAAGGGAATCGTGAGTTGCCTGATATTGTAATTCTTCTGCAAGGCGCTGGGTTTCATTTACGTCCTCTGCCACGATTAACAGCTCATGGGTTTGGTCGCTACTTTTAATTACCCGACCTGAAATACGCAACCAGATGGGCGCGCCTTCGCTGGTGCACTGGCGAACTTGCCAGCGGTGCACCTGGCCCGGATCGCTAAAGCACTGGTCTATCTGGCTCCGGGCTTCCGCTCGATCACTTTCGTAAATGAAGGATATGAAGTCACGATCGGTAAGCTCCGCTACCTGGTATCCCAGGTAATTGGCACCAAATTTGTTGACCGCCAGAATCTCGGCGCGGGAATTGAGTGAAAAAAAGATGGTAGGGGTATCGTTAAACAGGCTCTCGAAGCGATGCTCGCTTTGGCGCAGTGCGCGGCGGGTATGCACCTGTTCACTGATATCATAGGTCACTCCCCGCAGTAGCGCGGGCTTGCCCTGCTCATCCGCCACCATGCGCACCACATCGGTAAGCCATTTGTAGTTGCCGTTGGCGGTCCTGAAACGGTAGCTGTGCTCATGGTTGTGGGCGTCGTCGCTCTGGCTTCGGTAGAACTCCAGCCGTCCCTGCCGGTCGTCGGGGTGTATAAAATTGTGCCACATCTTCCCGCGTTGCCACATCGTCGTCGGGTAGCCTAGCAGTTCAGCACCGGAATCACTGATAAATTTCACGTCCAGGCCTGGCAACATCATTTCCCAGATAATCACGTCCAGGTCCTGTACCAACGCTTTATACTTGCCCTGCTCTTCAGCGATCCGTTTATGAGCCTCCTG
>CAMYKE010000265.1 GCA_947258895.1 uncultured Pseudomonadales bacterium
CGGGATCGTTGAGCAGGTCCAGAACCTCGGTTTTGAAGTGTTCCTGGATCTCAAGTTCCATGATATACCCAATACCGTTGCCAGGGCGGTGACCGCAGCTGCCGACCTTGGTGTGTGGATGCTGAATGTGCACGCTACAGGCGGTCGCAATATGATGCTGGCCGCGAGCGAGGCGTTGCAGCAACGTTCCGGATCGCGACCGCTTCTGGTAGCAGTGACACTGTTGACCAGCATGGATGTCGCGGACCTGATAGAAGTGGGTATCAGCGCTACCCCGCAGCAACTGGTGCAGCGACTCGCCGCCCTGGCGCAGGAATGCGCGCTCGCTGGCGTGGTCTGTTCCGCCCGGGAAGCGGTGGTTCTAAAGTCCATGCTGGGACCCGATTTCCTGCTGGTCACCCCGGGAATCCGGCCTGCCAGTGCGGAACAGGGCGACCAGAAGCGGGTGATGACACCCCGGCAAGCCATTGCTGCGGGCAGCGATTACCTGGTAATTGGCCGGCCTATTACCGCGCAGCCTGATCCACTGGAAGCATTGACCCGCATTAATCAGGATCTGGCGCGGGCGCAATAAATCCCTCGGCTGGTGGCGGGGAGCTCGCATCCGTAACCGCTACAGCTCCAACTACCGGGAGATACAATGATAGCCGGCTACGAATCGTGACAGTTGTGAATCGTGGTTGAACCGGGATGTAGAAATTGATAGCATCGGGTCGCGATTAGAGATTAATCGCACCCTTACTAATTATCGACAAGGAGCGTCGTTATGAAATTAAGCAACTGGATTGCTATTCTCGTTATCTCAACTTTAACCTCCCTGGTACTTCCTGCCACAGCTGCCACAGCTGCCGCCGCGGTGCAGCCGCAGTTGGCGGCGGCAGCCGTTCAGGCGCAGATCAATATCAACCAGGCCAGTGCCGAATTGATCGCTGAAGTCCTGAGCGGTATCGGTCTAAAGCGAGCCAAGGCGATTGTCCGCTATCGCACTGCCAACGGGCCGTTCAAAAGTGCCGAAGACCTGTTGCAGGTCAAAGGCGTCGGGGCGGCAACCCTGCAGAAGAACAGGGACAGGATCAGTTTCTAGAATAATTCCAAAAGCAACGAAAAAGGCGCTATCATAGCGCCTTTTTTGGTGGATGGTTGCGCAACGCGTGCGCAGGTTTATACTCCATATAGCTCAAATGGCCTGCGCACAGGTTGCACGCGCTTGCCGCGCTCGACGCACAATATAAAAGGTCAATTGATTTTCCAGTTTTTGGGGGTGGTAAATTGTTAGTTCCCGTTATTCTAGCCGGTGGGGTGGGCAGTCGTTTGTGGCCACTGTCGCGAGACCAGTATCCGAAGCAGTACATTCCGATGCTCGATTCGCACCAGTCACTGCTGCAGCTTACCGTCGATCGCCTGCAGGGTTTGCAAGGTATGCGCAGCCCGATTCTGTTGTGTAACGAAGATCATCGTTTCCTGGTCGCCGAGCAACTGCGCCAGGCGAAGGTCGAGGATCCGGTGATTGTACTCGAACCGTTGCCGAGGAATACGGCACCGGCGATTGCGCTGGCGGCGTTGTATGCGCAACAGCAAGATGAGAATGCGGTGCTGCTGGTGTGTCCCGCGGATCACCTGATTGCATCGGCAGAGGTGTTTCAGGAGGCGATCGCCGTTGGGCTTGAGCAGGCAAGCCAGGGTAAACTGGTTACCTTCGGGATCGTCCCCACCCGCCCGGAGACCGGTTATGGCTACGTAAAGGGACTCGGGCAAACAGATTCCGGAAATGCGAGCTGGTTCAAAGTAGACCAGTTTGTCGAGAAACCCGACCTCGAGACGGCCGAAAAATATCTTGAGAGCGGCGAGTATTTCTGGAACAGCGGCATCTTTATGTTCCAGGCCGCGACCTTTATCGATGAACTGGCAATGCACGCGCCCGCAATCCTGGAGGTCTGTACCGAGGCCCATGACTCGATAACCCAGGACCTTGATTTTAAACGTATTGATCCTGCCATTTTTAAGCGTTGCGAGTCGGAATCCATTGATTATGCGGTAATGGAAAAAACCGCCAATGCCGTGGTGGTGCCCCTCGCGACTCCGTGGAACGACCTGGGCGCCTGGGACGCTATCTGGAATGTTTGTGAGCAGGATGCAGATGGCAACGCCAGCAGTGGCGACGTGATACTCAAGGACAGTACAAATTCCTATGTGCGCTCGGAGTCGCGACTGGTGGCGGGGCTAGGCCTGGATAACCTGGTGGTGATCGAGACTGCGGATTCGGTGTTGGTTGCGGCCAAGGACCAGGTGCAGGATGTAAAGAAAATAGTGTCCGAGCTAAACGCCCTGGGACGCAGCGAGACCGTCAATCACACCCAGGTCTATCGGCCCTGGGGCTCCTATGAGTCGATTGTCAGTGCCCCCCGATTCCAGGTGAAGCGTATCATCGTCAATCCGGGAGCCGCGTTGTCGTTGCAGTTACACCATCACCGTGCCGAACACTGGATAGTGGTCAAGGGGCGCGCACAGGTTACACGCGGCGAGGCGGTATTCCAATTGAACGAGGATGAATCGACCTATATATCTATCGGCGAAAAGCACCGCCTCGAGAATCCCGGCAAGATTCCCCTGGAACTGATCGAGGTGCAGACCGGAAGTTATCTGGGCGAGGACGATATTGTGCGGTTTGACGATCAGTACGGGCGAACGAAGTAGGTGCGCGTGCACCAAATGCCGCCGAGAGCCTGCTCCTTTGTGATCCCGTGCGATTGCGCTGGCGTCGACCCTGCGGTTTGTGTTCCACTTACGCCGTGGCGCTTTCGCTTTGGGTTCCTGGCGGTTTGTGCGCGTAAAGGATTTAGTTCAGGACTCGTCGAGATGGATGGTCGAGATAGATGATAGGCGCAATCCATAACCAGTTGTTCCAGATGCCCCGCAAGTACAAGCGGCTGTTGATGGTGGTAGCCGATAGCATCATGATTCCGCTGGCGCTGTTGTCGGCATTTGCCATGCGCCTGGGTATCGACGATGGTGAGCTACAGCGTTTTTCCTGGTGGTTCCTGGTGGCGCCGCTGGTAGCTATTCCAGCGTTTATTCGGCTCGGCCTGTATCGAGCCGTGGTGCGCTACATGGGCCCGCAGGCTGCATTCGCGGTCTTGAAGGGTGTTACCTTTGCAACCATTGCGCTCATGCTCCTGGTGCTGATATTTCGCGTGCCGGACTTTCCTCGCGCGGTTTTTATCAACTTCTGGCTTATTTCTGTCCTGTATGTGGGTGGCAGCCGGTTTTTTGTGCGCGCCTATTTTCACTGGCTCAGCAAGAGCTATGCCGAACGCAGTACTATTGCCATCTACGGCGCCGGCAGCTCCGGACTGCAATTGGCATCGGCAATTCGGGACGGGGGAGAGTACCTGCCGGTTGCATTTATCGATGACAACCCCTCTCTCAGCGGCAATATTCTGGGCGGAATCCAGATTTACGGCTCCTCGCAGCTGGAAAGCGTGATCAAGACGCTCGGGATTACCGAGATTTTTCTGGCGATGCCCTCGGTCAGCGCCGGTCAACGCCAGGCAATTATCAGCAGGCTGGCGGAATTTCCTGTGCATGTGCGCTCCGTGCCCTCCATGCCTGATCTGTTATCCGGCAAGCTCAAGCTGGAGCTCGGCCGTGAGTCGGTGCCGCCGGTGGAAGCCCTGCTGGCGAAATGCATCGAGGGCAAGACGGTTATGGTCACAGGCGCAGCCGGTTCGATTGGCTCGGAGCTGTGCCGGCAGATTATCAGGGTGCGGCCCAAGTGTCTGGTGCTATTCGATATCTCCGAGTTCGGCCTCTACAATATCGACGGCCAGCTGCGGAGCATGGTGGATACCGGGCAGGTGGAGATCGTGCCCCTGCTGGGATCGATTCGTCATAAACCCCTGCTGGTAAAGGTGATGCGCCACTACCAGGTCGACGTAATTTACCATGCCGCGGCCTATAAACACGTACCGCTGGTTGAGCACAATATTATCGCCGGGGTGCGCAACAACGTGTTTGGTACGCTGTCGGTTGCCAAAGCGGCGGTCGAGGCGAAGGTGAAGGATTTCGTCATGATTTCCACCGATAAGGCCGTGCGCCCTACCAATGTGATGGGCGCGACCAAGCGGCTGGCGGAGTTGATGATCCAGGGCCTGGCACTGGAGCCCGGCGTAACCACTTTTTGTGCGGTCAGGTTTGGTAACGTACTGGGTTCTTCAGGCTCCGTTGTGCCCCTGTTTCGCCGCCAGATTGAAAGCGGCGGTCCGGTTACCGTGACCCATCCGGAGGTGAGCCGCTATTTTATGACCATACCGGAAGCCGCGCAGCTGGTGATCCAGGCCGGCGCCCTGGCGCGCGGCGGGGATATTTTTGTTCTGGACATGGGGGAGATGGTGAAGATCGTAGATCTCGCCAGTAAAATGATTCGCCTCATGGGCTACGAGGTAAAGGACGAAGAGAATCCGCTCGGCGGCATCGAGATAAAATTTACCGGCTTGCGTCCCGGAGAAAAGTTGCGCGAGGAATTGCTAATCGGCGAGAACCTCTCCGGCACCGAGCATGGCAAGATACTGCGTGCCCGGGAGATGCAACTGGGATGGGATGAGATCGAGCAGATTTCGGGGGAACTGTACCGCGCCTGCGATA
>CAMYKE010000266.1 GCA_947258895.1 uncultured Pseudomonadales bacterium
GGCGATTCCACTGGATGGCGGCTGGACCGCCGCCTGAACCATGATCCTCGCAGAATGCAGCATGCGAACCGCTCGTCCGTCGGGCTAACCTGAGCCGGGTTGTGACCAACTCTCGAGCAGCCGCCAAACCCAGGATGGTGAACCTCGCCCTCCAGGGTGGGGGCGCCCATGGCGCATTTGCCTGGGGCGTTTTGGACAAGATTCTGGAAGATGGCCGCATCGGTATTGACGGCATCTGTGCTTGCAGCGCCGGCACCATGAATGCGCTGGCCCTGGCATACGGCAGTTACGAGGGAGGCAATGAGCGGGCGCGGGAAGTGCTGTACGATCTGTGGCGTAACATTGCGGGGGCAGCTCGTGCCTACAATCCGCTGGGCGACAATCCACTGCTGCGGATGTTGTCGCTGCCGGGCGAAAATCCATTCGCTTTTTTCCTTTTCGATAGCGTTACGCGGCTGGTATCTCCCTATCAGTTCAACCCGCTCGATATTAATCCGCTCAGGACGCTGCTCGAGGACACCATTGATTTTGAAAAATTGCGCCGGTGTGACTGCGTGAAGCTCTTCATCAGCGCAACCCACGTAAGTACCGGCAAGGTGCGGGTTTTCAATACACCGGAACTTTCGGTGGATGTCGCGCTCGCGTCGGCCTGCCTGCCGCACCTGTTCAAGGCGATCAGCATCGAGGGTGAGCATTACTGGGATGGCGGCTATATGGGCAACCCCTCGCTCTACCCGTTGTTCTACCAGACCGCCACGCGAGACATCATGATCCTGCACATCAATCCGCTGGTGCGCGAGGAAATCCCCAAGACCGCGCCGGAAATCTTTAACCGTATCAACGAAATTTCCTTTAACTCTTCGCTTATCAAGGACATGCGGGCCATCGCATTCGTCAAGAAACTGCTCGCCAATGACATGCTAAGGGACGAACATCGCGGTAGATTCAAGGATATTTTACTGCACTCGATTCGCTCGGACGCGGCATTGTGTGACTTGAGCGTAGCCAGCAAATTCAACACCGACTGGGCATTTCTCACGGGGCTGCGCGACCGGGGGCGCGCAACTATGGCGGCATGGCTGGAGGAGCACATTGATGATATCGGCCAGCGCGACACCGTTGACCTGCATACGGAATTCCTCTCCAGCGTAACCGCACTGTTCGAGCACCAGAATGACAGTACCCGACAAGACTGATCAGCGCTACCTGCTAAGCTTCTGGATACTCGCGAACTCAAGAATCACCGGGTGCTTCTTCTTGATATCCTCGGGTAATCGCTGCATACCCTGCTGAGCCGCCAGCTCACTGTCAAACACGCCGAAGATCACGTTAAAAACCCGCTTGCCGCCCTTGTCGCTCACATAGAAACCGCGCTCCCCGTAATCCAGCGGATACATCTCGAAGAACTTGTTTACAAACTTTTCGTTCGGGAGGGTAATGAGTTGCAGCGAGTAGTACGCGGGGTTCTGACGTCTGATCCAGTCCCGCAGCCGAATCGTTGCATAGGGTTTGGAAAGTTGCTGCGCTGGCTCGGGCGCTGCAAAAGTGGTTACGGGCGCCTCTCGCTCCACCATGGTTCGCCGCGGGGTGGAGTGAACCACTGCGTTTTGCTGCATGCTCCAGGTAGAACGTCCCTGCAGCCCGGCACTCGCGGCTTGCGCAAACTCCAGCTGCCGGTTCAGCTTGTCCAGCGCCGCCTGTAATTCGCGCTGCCTTGTGGTAACCCGCTGGTTTTCCGCAATCAGGTCCTCCGTAATCATGACCTGCTGGTTCAGCTCCGCTCGAAGTACCCGCTCGGAAACCGTCTCCCTGGTAGTAAAGGAGGTTTGCTTTGCTCGCTGCTCCAATTCCCGGTTCTGGCTGCTCAGCTGTTCCAGCTGGCGTTCGCGCTCGTCTACTTCGATAGCAGCTGCACTAAACTGGCGCCGGAGACTCTTGTTTTCGGCCAGGAGTTCGTCTTCCCGCGCAGCCGTAGCTTCCAGTTCCCGCGTCAGGCGCGCGTTTTGGGCCTGGGCCAACTCAAGTTCATGACCGACGATATTAAGTTGCCGTGCCTGGTCTTCTCGAACCCCCTGGATACGCTTGGTGTCGACCTCCACACTGCGCAGTTGGCTCTGCAAATCTTTTTTGGAATCTTTTACCGTAGCCAGTGTGTCATTCAACTGCGCGACATTGGCCTCACTGCGCTGCAGTTTTTTGGCCAGCCTGGCGCCTTCTGCAGTCGCGTCACGCAATTGCCCTTCGACAGCACGGTGGCTTGCCTTGAGCTCCTTGTGCGCAGCTTTCAGCGTTTTTTCCCGCTCCCGCCGGGATTCCAGGTCCTTCTCCAGCGCGCTGATGCGGGTATTCGCCGCGTCCAACTCGGTTGCTAACCGCTTTCTCTCGTCTTCGAGCTCCTTGTGCTGTTTTTGCAGCGCTTTATGACTGCGTAGCAGCTCCGCCGCTTCCATCAATGCCTTTTTCTGGTTCTCAATCTCACGTATCAGTTGCAGGGATTCCTGCACGCGATCCTTGAGCCGTTGCTCGGCTTTGAGTTTATCTGCCTCAAGCTCCTTAATCTGGTCCTGCGCAAAGGCGGGCAGCAAGGGGCCCATGGCCAACACAGCCACTAGAACAACAGCCCACCTGTAACAATAATTGCGCATAGCGATTGAACAGTCTTTGATTCTTCCGAGCGTTGCTCACGTCATTTGGGAAACGACTTTAGACATCCCACTTCAGGGCAGTATAGCAAACAACCCCGGTACCGGATTCACGACAAATACCCATTAAACCGTAGGTATTATCCTACTCCGCAAATTGTAAAAAGCGACCAATTCGTGGCCCATGCACTGGATCGCGGTATCCGAATGCTAGCCTGGTAGCCATGGCAACCGGTGGGTCGAGCTGTGAAACCGATGCTTCGGCCAGGCGTGTTAACAGGTCCACAGCAGGGATCAAGCTATCCGCTGGATATTTCCCTGCCTGAGATGGCAAGCAGGAACAAAAGAATGCACACTAGACTCTTCTTTACCAAAAGCCCCTGGCCCCACTGATCCAGATTCAATCGGGCCGGGTACTTACGTGTCAAGGGTTGCAACCAGGATATTATCGACTACCGTGATCAGGATTAAAAACGCAAAAGAAAGCCGTACCAACATCATCTCCAACCAAATCGTCCGATCCGCAAACCGTACTGCATCCCCCTGCATGGAACATTAACCAGCTGCCATGAAAAAACGCTATTGGATACCACTCACCGGTGCGCTGCTGCTCGCGGCGATTGTCATCGCCATCCCGCTCGGCATGGAGCGCTACGCGGAGACCTGGTTGCGCGACCAGGGGGTCGCCGATGCGGCGATCGGCGACATCGATTTCAACCTGTTTACCGGCACCTTGCTGATCGAGAACATCACCTTTTCCGGGACGGCGGAGCAGCGCGGTGAAATCGATCTTGTCACGCTGAATGCACAGTGGACTGGCCTCCTGCAGCGCCGGATCCTGCTGGCAGACGTCGGTCTCGCGAATGCCCAGCTCGATATCCAACGGCTCGATGATGGGGGGTACCGCATTGGCGGCCTCACAATACCGGGCACGACTGCTGCCGTTCCCACCCAGGACACGGTAGACGAGACGCCCGGCGCGCCCGGCGCGACCTGGGGTTTCGGGCTCGACCAGGTAACCATCGACACTCTGGAAGTCAACTATCGGGATGCGCGCTCGCAGACCGTAGTGGCAGTTGAGCAGGTCACGCTAGACCGCCTCGCAAGCTGGGAACCGGAGCGCCGTTCGGAACTCGTCGCCAGGTTGAAGCTGCACGGAGCGGCAGTAACCCTGCGCTCCAGTGTGGCTCCATTTGCAGCAGGGCCATTCGCCGAATCCCGTTTCAGGATAACCGAATTTACCCTACTGCCTTACGCTACAATTTTCGAGGATTTGGGCGTGAGCGGAGTGACCGGCCTGGTTTCGATTGACGCGAAAACTGATGTCCGTCTCGACGCAACAGGCAAGCTGGCCCTGGATGTATCCGGGTCTGTCACGCTGGCGAGTGTTTCCGCTACCTTGCCAACGGCGCGCGTGACGACTGAGCAATTAACATGGTCGTGAGGTCTAGCCATGGCCCTTGCCTCGACGGAAGCTGCACCTGTGGTCTCCGGCACTATGAACATGGCCGCAAGCGGTTTCAAGCTCGCCCACCCGGAACAGCCAATGGAACTGGTAACCTTTGATGAACTCACCCTTCAAAACGTGGTGATCGAAAGTCTCGACCTGATTGATATTGAGGGCCTGTTGATTCGTGACCTGAAAGCACTGCAAAACGCGGATGCGACGACACTCGCGATTGCAGACACCCGGCTCGATGATGGGGGGTACCGCATTGGCGGCCTCACAATACCGGGCACGACTGCTGCCGTTCCCACCCAGGACACGGTAGACGAGACGCCCGGCGCG
>CAMYKE010000267.1 GCA_947258895.1 uncultured Pseudomonadales bacterium
CCAACAGGATCAGCGGGGCTTCAAGATCGACGCCCATGGTTTCCTGATTGTTGATGAAGTAGGGTGACAGGTAACCGCGGTCGAACTGCATACCTTCAACGATATCCAGCTCATTTTCCAGGCCACTGCCTTCTTCAACCGTAATTACGCCTTCCTTGCCCACCTTGTCCATCGCTTGCGCGATAATATCGCCAACAGCGGTATCACTGTTCGCGGAAATAGTGCCGACCTGGGCGATTGACTTGCTGTCCACGCAGGGCTGGGACAGACCATGCAGTTCCGCAATGGCGGCCACTACGGCCTTGTCGATGCCGCGCTTCAGGTCCATCGGGTTCATACCGGCGGCTACTGATTTTAAACCCTCCGCCATGATCGACTGCGCCAGCACCGTCGCAGTAGTAGTACCATCGCCTGCAATATCAGAGGTTTGGGAAGCGACTTCCTTCACCATCTGGGCGCCCATGTTCTGGAACTTGTCCTTCAGCTCGATTTCTTTCGCAACAGACACGCCGTCTTTCGTTACCGTCGGCGCTCCAAAAGATTTATCGAGTACCACGTTACGACCTTTCGGTCCCAGGGTAGTCTTTACCGCGTCAGCAAGAATGTTTACACCTTCAACCAGTTTCTGGCGGGCTGAATCACCAAATAATACGTCTTTAGCAGCCATCTTATTTTCCTTTACAAAACGTTAATTCGAATAATATTAAGGGTGAAATTCCTAGGCTTCGATTACGCCATAGATTTCGCTTTCACTCAGGATCAACAGTTCTTCGTCACCCATCTGCACAGTATTGCTGCCGGCGTACTTACCGAAGATCACCTTGTCACCAACCTTGACGGCTAGCGGGCGAATTTCACCGTTATCCAGTAATTTTCCATCTCCCACTGAAACCACTTCACCCTGATTGGGCTTTTCCGCCGCCGATCCCGGTAACACGATTCCGCCCGCGGTGGTAGTTTCTTCTTCCTCCCGACGAACAACAATTCGGTCGTATAAAGGACGAATTTTCATTGCACACACTCTCCTGATTAAAATTGATTAATAATATCTCCAGCTTTGCTGGCCAGCATTACTTTGGCTGGCCGGTCAGGGCCCAGGCAACATCGGCACTGCCTGTAGTACCCCAACTAAAGATCGTGGAGCATAGATGGGGTTGGCCCGGGGAATTTCAACGCCAACCGGGAAAAGTTTTTACGGATTTTTCCGGTCGTCATCGGGGCGGGTAAACTCGCCTTCAATAACGTTATCTGAATGAGGAGGCCGCCGCTCACCCGTGGTGGATGCCCGCACCTCCAGAATATCGGCGTGCGCGGCGATATACCGCGATACCATGCGTACCAGCGCCACGCGGGTGACGGGCAACAGGCACGCAAAGCCAATGGCGTCGGTCACGAACCCGGGAGTCACCAGCAGGGCGCCACCGACGGCCAGGCAGATCGCCTCCAGCATTTCCTGCAACGGCAATTGCCCGCTATCGATCCGCTCACGGGCGCGAAACAGGGTGGACAGGCCCTGCTGGCGCAGCATCAGGCTGCCGATCAATGCGGTCAAGACGACCAGGATCGCGGTATTCAGGGTGCCGATATGGCTGCCCACCTCGATCAGGACCATGATCTCAACGATCGGCAGGACGACAAACAGAACAAACAGTATTTTCATAACTCAGGATTTCAACACTCGAATCAGCGCCTTGCGCACATCGTTAGGGTTCGTGACCGGCTTGTCAAAGCGCCGGCGGATAATTTTATGCCCCACCCTGACATGGAACCCGGAGGCATCGACGCCCGCCATTTGCGGTATCGTCCCTTCGGGGATCGCGACGCCGGCCAACTCGCAATAGCGCGCAACGGCCGCCGCGTGATCGGCATTCATGTGCCCCACAATATCCCGCTCGGCCTCATTTGCAAAGGGGTTGGGCGTGCACAGCTCCGCCACGGGAACCCAGTGAATCTGGCCAAAGCCACCGATAAAACGCGCTTTCAGCGGCTCGAGGCGAAACAGATCAAAGTCCAGTTCCTCGAGATAACCGCGAGCATCCGGGAAGAAACGTTCATAACGCTGCCGCGTTTCGTCATCGGACACCGGCTGCATGCTGCCGAGCAACGTCAGCCTGGCACTGGTTTGAATATCGGCAAAGCCGACCGTTTCGACATTGCTCGTGAGCAACGACACCCGAGGGTCGGCCGCTATATTCTTCGTGTGCTGCGCCAGCCGACTAATCAATAGTACCGGCTTGCCTGACTGGTCGAGGGCGTAAGGCACCAGGCTGCCGAACGGATAGCCCGGGCAATCGAGGGAGTGGGTGGAGAGCACGCCATGGCACTGCGCCAGTAGCAGTTCGCCGGCGATCTCCGGGGCGGTAGATGTCATGATTTCCAGCTTGCCGGGGAAAGGGGGGATATGAGGAGTAAATGCGGTCGATGAGGGGCGATTTCAAGTCTACGCTATCGAGCCGGCTGGTAGAGATCAGTGCTCCGCCAGTTCGGCGGTCGGCGAAACTTCGTCGTCCCCTCGCCAGGGTGCGACCTTGAACAACAACAGCATCCCGGGCAACGCCAGCGCGGTGCACAGCAGGAAGAAACTGGTCCAGCCAACCTGCTCGACAATAATGCCCGTAACCGCATTGGCCAGGGTTCGCGGTACCGCCGTCAGTGCGGTGAACAGCGCAAACTGGGTGGCGGCAAACACGGGATTGGTAGTGCGCGCGATAAATGCCGTAAACGCCGCCGTACCCAGCCCCACGCCCAGGTACTCCAGAGCTACCACGATGCCCAGCATCAGGGGGTTGGCGCCCAGTTCAGAGAGCAACGCAAAGCCGAGAATACTCAGCACCTGCACCACGCCAAATACCCACAGCGCCCGATTGATACCCAGCTTGATCATCATCAGGCCGCCAGCCAAACCGCCGATGATGACCGCCACCAGCGACGCCAGCTTGGCGATCGAGCCGATCTGGGTGAGGGTGAAACCGGTGTCCAGGTAAAAGGGGGTCGACAGCGCGGTCGCCATGTTATCCCCGAGCTTGTACAGGAACAGGAATGCCAGGATCAGCAGTGCCGCGCCCACACCCTGGCGCTGCATAAACTCCCGGAACGGCGCCGCCACCGCCTCGCGCAGGGTCTTGGGTGGCGTCGGCTCGGCGATTGCCTCCTGGATAAACAGGGTCAGGATTACCCCTACCCCCATGAATGCCGCGACCACCGCGAACACCACGTGCCAGGGCAGGAAATCCGCCAGGATCAGCGCCAGCGCGCCCGGCACCAGCCCGGCCAGGCGGTAGGTCTGGATATGGATCGCGTTACCCAGGCCCAGCTCGATATCCGGCAACAATTCGCGGCGATATGCGTCGAGGACAATATCCTGGCTGGCGCTGAAGAACGCCACCGCCGCGGCCAGGTAGGCGACTGTCCAGATCGAGAGCTGCGGCTTAATAAACCCGAGGGCGCCTATCGATACCAGCAGTGCCAGCTGCGTCACCAGCATCCAGCCGCGCCGCCTCCCCAAAAATGGCAAGGTATAGCGATCCATGATCGGCGACCACAGGAATTTCCAGGTGTAGGGAAACCCGATGAGCGCAAAGAACCCGATCTCCTTGAGTCCCACACCTTCCACCCTCAGCCAG
>CAMYKE010000268.1 GCA_947258895.1 uncultured Pseudomonadales bacterium
TCGACCGGGCGCCCCGGGTGGTGGAGTCCCTGCTAGGGGAACCATGGTACCGAGAGCTGATTGGGCAGCGTTTAATGGTGATGATCGGCTACTCCGATTCCGCCAAGGATGCGGGGATGCTTGCGGCCACGTGGGCGCAATATCGCGCCCAGGAAGCGCTGCTGGATATCTGCAAGAAATACGATGTCGAACTCACGCTATTTCACGGCCGTGGCGGGACCATCGGCCGCGGTGGCGCGCCCGCCCATGACGCGCTGCTGTCGCAGCCGCCAGGCTCGCTGCAGGGCGGTTTGCGAGTGACCGAGCAGGGGGAGATGATCCGCACCAAGCTGGGGCTGAGTCCATTTGCGATGAATACCCTGGCGCTTTACAGTACTGCGGTTCTGCAGGCAAATCTGATGGAGCCCCCCCGGCCTCGCAAGGAGTGGCGCGAGGTAATGGATTCACTCTCCGCAAACTCCTGCGAGCACTACCGTAAAGTGGTAAGGGAGGAGGCAAATTTTGTCAGTTATTTTCGCCAGGCAACCCCTGAACAGGAACTGGCAAAACTGCCCCTGGGCTCCCGTCCCGCCAGACGCAAAGGCGGTGGCGGTATCGAGAGCCTGCGCGCCATCCCCTGGATATTTTCCTGGAGCCAGAACCGGCTGCTGCTGCCGGCGTGGTTGGGAGTGGGCCAGGCGCTGCGCCAGGCGACGGATCAAGGCCAACTCGAGATCATCAGGGAAATGCAGCGCGAGTGGCCCTATTTTGGCACCCGTTTGTCCCTGCTCGAAATGGTGTATGCCAAGTCCGACCCGGAAATAGCTGCCTATTACGACGAAAAACTGGTGGACGAGGAATTGCATTACATCGGGGAACAATTGCGCGCCCAACTGCGCAGTGATATGGCGACGTTACTCGAGATAAACGGCTCGAAACAATTGCTGGAGCAGCAGCCATGGATCAAGCAGTCGATCGAATTACGCAGTGTCTACACCGCCCCGCTCAATGTACTGCAGGCCGAGCTGTTGCGACGGGACCGCGATGGTCAGAATCCGGCGGTGGAGCAGGCATTGATGGTGACCTTCGCCGGCGTCGCTGCCGGAATGCGCAATACCGGCTAGGTCGTGCTGGACGCTTCGAACGAAGCAGAGAGAATCCATTGAGAGAGAATCCGGTTACTCCGCGTGCGAGTTGCCGTGTCGGTGATGAGTATCTAATCAGGACCGCGGGTCGGGGTCGAGCAAAGGTGTTATTTGACCGCGTTGCGAAATGCGCAAGTTCAGATCGATCGAGCGCAAAATGGAAGTCTCAAGTGTTCCTGTGTATGGGCGCTTTCCTGTTGATTGCGGCTTGTTCCGCCGAGGTAGAGGGCCCACGCCCCGTGCAATCCGCAACTTCGGGCTGGATCAAGATCGATGATTTTGAGTCGCCAGACCCGCTGCAGCACTGGGTGCTCCACGATGCAAAAAACGACACCAGCCCCAGAATCGAGAAGCCGCAGATCACCGAGGTACGTGACGAAGCGGGCGGACACAATCACTATCTCATCAAAAAGCCCGCGGCCGAGGGGGTGGTGGGCAATCGCAAGGCGCTGAGCTTCAGGGAATTACCCAGGTCGGTCGCCGTGGGTGAAACCTACACCTTCTATACCAGGATAAATGTTGAGTATTTTCCCAACAATCATATGTTCGGCCTGAGCAATCTGCCGGCGGAGGGTATTGCTCGCCACGACTATAACGCCTTTGAGCCCACCCTGCGAGTAACGGATAAACTCGAATCCGATGGCACGAGAAACGACGGCACTCTCATGATAAACCGGGGAGGTGGGCATGCAAAAATATTCAATTATCAGGCCAGCAGGACGGCAAAACCGCTGCAGACGAACACCTGGTATGAAGTCTGGTACGTCGTGGATAACCGTGAGGTTCTGGAGGGTGGGCAAAACTACGATGTCTATCTTCGCGGTGGCGACGAATTTCCCCGGCAGCAGAACGTATTTACCGCGGCAGAATTCCGGATGAAAAGAGAATTGCCGTTAATTTACTTCCTGGCCAATTGTAATACTGGCCCCGCGGAAGCGCCCTACGGCAATGGCGGATTACGCTATGACGACCTGTACATGGCGGAAGGGGTAGTACTTACGACGCCCGGGGAATAACTTCGGCGCAGCAACGACGGTAGGTCACTACTGCGTGCAATTCGACACTCGGGATAGTGCTACAGCGACCGGGTACAGGTGCGGGATGTGTTCGGGCGCTGCGACGGTTAGTTTTCAGCTACTCGTTTTGTGGTTTCAAACAACGCCGGACGGCCTGCATCGCCAAGGCGATAGTTACATACCCCGGTGGGGAAAATCTCCCTTAGCGCCTCGATGTGTGAATTTATGGGTAGCGCGTCGTACACCCCGCTGGCGACTGCGTCCTCGATCGATTGCAGGTGACACTTGAATACACTGCCGCCCCAGGGTGCGCCGGCCACGATCCTGGAATTACTGAACGCGGGATATTCGCGCATGCAGGCGCCATCGGGTTTGCCGTTCCAGGCCCCATCCCAGACGCCCGGCCCGGATGCTATGATCGATCCGTCTGCAGCGAGACAGGCATCCGTCAGCGAGGCGGGTTTTGCCTCGACGACATCGAGTTCCGGGTTGGCGAGAATGTTGTTCATCCACAGGTCGATTTGCTCAAACGCGCTGTCCAGGAAATTGAAATCCTCGTGAGCCACCTGGATAACCTGATTGTTCGCGTGCCCCTTGAAGTCGATGATGCGGGCGCGCGCGGCAAAACTGGCTGACAGGTGGTGCATATCCAGTTGCTCTTCCAGATAGTGGCGCACATCCAGTACCGGAATGTCGACTTTGCCGATAAACACCTGGCCACTGCGATAGGCCCGCTCGATCGCGATGGGGTCGCCCTGGTGGCGGGGAGCGATGCCGCCTTTCGTTGTGCTGATATTGTGTCGTCCCCATAGCGAGAACCAGAGCGCCGATTTTTTTCCTGCTGACGCCCAGAGCCGTTCGGGTTTCATCTGCGCCTGCGGGCGCCAACTGCCAATAAATCGGTTGAGGTGTAAAAATTCCGGCACGCTGATCCGGTTTCGCAACAACGCTCGCAGGCCGTACTGTACCCCTTCGTTGTCCCATGTGCTGCGCGCGAAACCGCTTTCGTCACGACCAAAAAGCGCCTGCATGTCCTCCCAATAGCTCCAGTGGTGGGACCTGACGATTTCATCGGAAAAATACGAACTCAGGAAGCCTTGCCGGGGATTGTGAATAAAGGTCGACAGACCGAACCAGCCGTTGATGCATTCGCTGTTGCCTTGCGGCCAGTGTGGCCATTGACCTTCCAGGAGTTGATTCAGCGGTTCCAAAAAGCCGAAGCGCTGGGCGAGCCCATTGCGTGCATTCAAGCCTTCTATGTCACGCCTGAGTGTCCAGTCCTGGAATCGCTGCGAATCGGGTGCGCGAAAGACGTAGTAGCTGTTCAGCAGGTCACAATCCAGCAGGTGGATGGTTTGGGAGACCATATCGGGATAGGCGTATACGGGAATCGCAGCATCGAACACATTGGCACCGTTTTGCGCCAGCAGATACTGGGTCAAGCCGCCGCCTGAACCGCCAATGCCGACTGTGTATTCCGGGTATTCCGGTTCGCCATACAGACCGACGAACTGCAGTTTGACCCGGCGCGCGGTATCCTCTGCCAACAGCATATTGTATGTGTTACTGGTGATATTTCCGGTAGAGGAGATCACCGCGTACCCCTGCTGCAACTGCGGCCGCAGGTCCCTGTCAAAATAGCGGAGTTTCCATTTGCCCTGGCGAAAGCCGATACCCGAGCCGCCACGAAAATAGTAAATGAGCTTTCGGTTCCAGTAGCGCGCATCCAAACGGTCGGCATTTGGGTCGGCAAGCATCATGATGGAGTAAATAAAACGGTTGATAGTTCCGTTTTCGATACGGTAGATCTCCGGAATCAATGCGGTGTCGCGAGCGATGTGTGCGATGCGCTCGCTTGGCGGCGGGTCCTCTAACCGGTAGCGGAGCAATTTGCCTTCTTCGCGATCGCGGTAATAGTGCGAGATACGGGTCCGCAAGCCGCAATCCATGCTGTATCCGACGACTTCGTCGGTCATATTGCCCGAGGGATCCTCCCGGTATACCGGTACACCATAGCCTTGCTCATTGTCGATCAAAGTTTGCCCCAGTCCCGAGTCCAGAGAGCGGCAAAAGAACGGATATTGTTTGGGCCCTGCAAAGAGCGATTCGGCAGGACCTGTTTCGCCTACTGCGACAGGGAAAGTAAAGGTCTCTTCCGGCCTTGTGGTAAGGCTGATATGCGCGTCGAAGGGCAACACATACTCGTCTGTGGTTGCGGGAGGAACCGCGGTGATCTGAATGCTGAGATGCGGGTCCTGGTGGCGGAACCAGGTATCAATGGACAGGAGCACACCAGCTAAAATGATAACGATATACAGGGCAATCCTTAGCGACCGCACGCTAGCCTCCCGCTTGATCTGTTAATCAAAAACGCGCCCACGCCCGCTTCACGTCCGGT
>CAMYKE010000269.1 GCA_947258895.1 uncultured Pseudomonadales bacterium
GCTGCTCACCGATCTGCGCTAACGGGGGGTGTGCTAGCCCCCGCACAAGGCGGCATATAATACCGATTTACAGGTATACCTCAAGCTCTTTTTGGCCAATTTGGAGCCCGGCTGCAGATGGGACCCCTAGGCCCGATAACGGGTTGGATCGTCAAGGCCCGCTGCCGCAAAACCCTGGTGACGCAATCTGCAACTATCGCAGTGTCCGCAGGCGGCGCCGTTCGCATCAGCCTGGTAACAGGATACGGTCATTCCGTAGTCTACACCCAGTGCACTGCCGGCCTGAATGATCTCCGCCTTGCTGAAAGTAATCAGGGGTGTGACAATCTGTATCGCCTCCCCCTCCACGGCGGCTTTGGTGGCCAGGTTTGCCATCGTTTCAAATGCGGCAATAAATTCGGGTCGGCAATCCGGATAACCGGAGTAATCGACGGCATTAACTCCAATATAAATCCGGTTGGCATGCAACACTTCGGCCCACGCGAGACCGAAGGACAGGAATACCGTGTTGCGGGCTGGTACATAGGTCACGGGCACGCCTTCGGTCTCGGTATCCGGCACGGCGATCGCGGTGTCAGTCAGGGCCGATCCGCCAAACTTGCCCAAATCGATATGCACTACTCGATGTTCAATCGCGTCGAGTTTCTGCGCCACCCGCCGCGCCGCATCCAGTTCAGCCAAACTGCGCTGGCCGTACTCGAAACTCAATGCATAGCAGTCAAATCCATCGGCGCGCGCCATTGCCAGCGCCGTCGCCGAGTCGAGGCCGCACGAAACCAATACCACCGCTCGCTGCTTGTCCATGCTCAATGACCGGGACGGTCGCCCCATAACAGTTTATGCAGTTGCAACTGCAGCCGCACGTGCAACCGGTCCTCAATTATCCAGTCGGCTAACCGGGTTGCGGTGAGTTGCTCAAAGCTGGGTGAAAACAGGATTTCGACTCCACGTTGCGCCAGGCCCAACTCGTCAATCTTGAATTTGCTCCAGGCATAATCCTGCTGGTCGCAAATTACGAATTTGACCTGGTCATGGGCATTCAGGCTCTCGACATTTTCATAGAGGTTGCGATGCGACTCACCGGACGCCGGGGTTTTTAGATCCAGGATTTTGACGACCCGCGGGTCGACATCTGCGACGGGCAGCGCGCCGCTGGTCTCCAGGGACACTTCGTAGCCTGCATCGCAGAGTTGTGACAACAACGACTGTACCTGCGGTTGCGCCAATGGTTCGCCGCCAGTCACGGTTACGTAGCGGGGCACATAGCTCGCCACCTGCTGCAAGATGTCGGCCTCGCTCACCAGTTCACCGCCGCTGAAGGCATAGGCAGTATCACAATACTGGCAACGCAACGGGCAACCGGTCAGGCGCACAAACACCGTCGGTTGGCCAACGGTGCGGGTTTCACCCTGCAGCGAGTAAAAGATTTCAGTGATTCTAAGCGAGGTTGCCATGTACAGCCGAATGGAAAAACAGCGCGGGATCGATCCAGGCTTGCGGACCTGCGTCTAGCGCAGTTCGCTTTCTGCCAATTTCGCTGCCGAGGTACCCGCGTGCTTCGTGGTCACTTCCCGGAACAGTTGCTTTGCCCGGGCCACATCACCCAGGTCGCGATAGATTTTGCCCAGCTTGTACTTGGCATCTGGCGCCTTGCGGTGATCGGGATACTTGTTAAGCAACGCGCCGAATGCCGTGAGCGCGGCTTCACGATCCGACTTGACGAGGTAGACTTCGCCGAGCCAGTAGTAGGAGTTACCCGTATAGTCACTGTCCGGGTAGTCCTTGGTGAACTGCAACAGTGACTCGATGGCCTGGTCATAGTCCCTGCTGCGAATCAGGTCGAACGCCGCCTGGTAATCGGATTTCTCGTCGCGTGCAGTCGGTGGGGCCGGGGCCGTCGTGCCGGCAGCCGGCTCGGCGCCCGACGGCGCCGGTGGCACAGCACCCTGCCCGAGCAGGCCGATGCGACGATCCAGGTCGAGATAGCGATCCCGCTGCTCCCCGCGCATCTGTTCGAGTTCATAGGCCTGCTGCTCAACAATACCCCGCAGTTGCTGGACTTCCTGCTGCAACAGTTCCATTTGATAGAGCATCTCTGCAGGTCCGGAAACGCTGGGGTTCCCCGCTTTGTAAGGCGCGGTGCCGCTACCTCCCTGCATCCTGGGCGCTGTGGTAGATGCATCGATCACCGGTACATTCCGGTCCTGCGCATAGACACCGGGGACAAGTGTCCCCAGCGCTGCCAGCAGAAATAACCCGTGAGCAGGTCGCATTCAATTAGTACCCGTAGCGAAGCTCTACGCGACGGTTCATGCTCCATGCCGATTCGTCATGACCCAGACTGGCTGGACGCTCTTCACCATAACTGACGGTCTCAATTTGCTGGCTCGATACACCCAGCACCGACAGGTAGCGCGCTATGGCTTCAGATCGGCGCTCACCCAATGCGAGGTTATATTCACGGGTACCACGCTCATCCCCATGACCTTCCAGTACCACCCGGCCACCGTTTTGAGTCAGGTTGCGGGCATGTGCCTCAAGTGCCGCACGTGCGTCCGGCTTCACCACGGATTGATCAAAATCAAAGTAAAACACGGTTATGCCCAGCAGTCGCTGTTGCTCGGCAGCCGTGCGAGCCGCTTCCTCTGCTGCCATCGCTTCTGCATCGATACGCGCTTGCTCTTCCGCGGAATAGGTTTGGGCCTCACCAACTCCGGCAACATCAGCGCCCGCATCTGCGTCGGGCCCGCCACCGGTCGTTCCACACCCCGCCAGAACGAAAACAAAACTCAGTAATATTGCTCTTGTTACATTTGCCAATTGCATTATTTGCTCCTAGATGCCGATATTTCCAGATAGTAAATCAGTAATTTCAAAAAAGTGTGTAATTAGTAAGGTGACCAGGCAGGCTCTCGCACATCACCGTATTTGGAAGGTAGTCTGAATTTTACCCGACCATCCACCGAAACCGCGGCCAGAATGCCCCGGTCCCCATAATTGGTTGCATAAATTACCATACTTCCGTTCGGCGCGATACTAGGAGACTCATCTAAATCGGTACTAGTTAAGACCCGGATAGAACCACGCTTCAGGTCCTGCACTGCGATATGGAACACCCCTTTCTGCTGGTGCACCATCACCAGATAGCGCCCGTCCTTACTAAGGCGACCACGGGCATTGTAGTCACCGACGTAGGTCAGCCGGTCGATTTCACCCGTGGCCATCGTGATGCGATAAATTTGCGGTTTACCACCACGATTGGAGGTAAATATCAGTGAGCCGCCGTCAGGTGCCCAACTCGGTTCGGTATCGATACCGAAATGCCGGGTTACCCGCTGCAACTGGCGCATCTGAAGGTCATAAATGTAAATCTCGGGATTGCCGTCACGAGAAAGGACCAGCGCCAGCTTGCTGCCATCCGGAGACCAGGAGGGAGCGCTATTTAAACCTCTGTAGCTGGGAACCTTTTCGCGCGCGCCGGTAGTCAGGTTCTGGATATAGATTGCCGGACGCCGGGTTTCGAAAGATACGTAGGCGATGCGCGTGCCATCGGGAGACCAGTCGGGGGACAATATCGGTTCCTTGGATTGCATAATGGTCTGTGCACGAAACGAACCGGGAATACCGGTCAGCTGCTCATAGACCTGGTCGCTGATCCGGTGCGCAACGTCGCGCAACTTCTTGCGATCACCGGTGATCACTTCGCCCAGAATGCGCGTCTGTTTATACACGTCAAATAACTGATACTGGATACGGTACTGGCCCGAATCCGCTTCCGGCACGATGTCGCCTATCAGCAGGTACTCCTGGCCAATAATCCGCCAGTCGCGATAAAACACTTCCTGTTCCCGACTAGGCAAGCTGAGCATGTCACCCTTGTCCAGCGCTACGAACTGGCCACTGCGCATTAAATCCGCGGCGACGATCGCGGCAATATCCTCAGGAATTGCGTCGCTGCCGCGCCAGGCGAACGGAACCACTGCGATACGGGTCGGATTATCGACGCCCTGGGAAATTTCGATTGTGAGCTCAGCCTGGGCGAAGCGAACAACACTCAAAAGTATAATCAGTAGCACTACTAGCTTTGCAAAAACAAATCTCACCTGTCTAAATCCCTTGGTTTAAATAACATTCGGAATGTCCGAAAATGTTTATCAAATGCTTGCGGATCAAGCGCTTGCAGTTCCGCAAATTTCTCAGCCCGTTGCACCGCCTGCATTGCGGAGCGGTCGAAGGCGGCGTCACCGCTGGTTTCGACGACGTATACGTTTTGTACCTCACCGGTGGGCACGAGGTGAATCATCAGCAGCGTCTTCATGCCGTTGCGTGCGCTCAGGGGACGGTGCCAGTTTTCGACGATCCGCGCCTGAATCATGCCGATATACGACTGCACCGCCTCAAAATCGGAATCCGCCTGCATCTCCTCGGATTCTTCGGCCAATAAATTGGCCATCTCTGCTTCCCGCGCCCGCTGCGCCTCCAGCTCACGCCGTTTTTTATTTTCGGCGGCCAGGCGTTTGGCGTCTTCCTGCTTGCGACGCTCTTCCGCCTTGCGTTTTGCCTCAGCCTTTTTGCGCTCGGCCAACTCGCGCTGCTGTTCCTGCTTCTTGCGCTCCTCTACCCTGCGCTGTTCCGCCTTGCGCTTTTCAGCCTCCCTGCGCTGAGCCTCCTCAGCGCGAGACCGGGCTTGTTGCTGGGCCTTCATCTCCTCCTGCTCCCGCTGCTGGCGAGCGAGGATCGGGTCATT
>CAMYKE010000270.1 GCA_947258895.1 uncultured Pseudomonadales bacterium
GTTCGCACCCAAGCCACGACCTTGTCGTAATTCGGGTTCCGGTTGAGGAGGTCGACCAAATGCCCGCCGACTAGTCCCGAGGCGCCTGCTACCCAAGCTGTTTTACCCATAAATAATGTAATATATGTGTTTTATAACATTCTGTTACGTGATTATTCAATAAATCACATTAATTCATCAAGCGCCTGCGCGATTCCGGGGACAGTTTACTTAATTCAAAAATCAGATGTAATCCTGGCGGCCATGTTGTCGGCATTGTGGGAGGCGAGACCAAGGCAGTCGAGAGTAACAGGAATCACGCGTTAGTTTGCGATCACGGCAACAACCGGAAAAGAATTCAGGTCCCTCGAGCCGCCGCGATTCCGTTGAATTACGTACACTGTCCCCCGATTTCACTCCGTGTCGGCCATCCGCAACATCGCAACTTGCTGATAAAGAAGACATTTGGGGAATTGCCGCCAAATGTGTTGCACTTAGGCAACACCTGCCGATCTGCTGGATCCGGCTAATTGATTTAACCTTTTGATAATCAATGATATTGATGTTCTGGCACAGACCTTGCCCTGACAAGCCTGCAAGTTCACAAACTGGAGAGCATTATGAAACGGACAACTGCAATACTTGTTACTACGCTATTCACCGGCGCTGCATTAGCCGGCGATCCGCATTCCTCTGAGGTTGATATTTATTTGAAACAGTTTGAATCGGCGGATAGTGATAATAGCCATACACTTAGCAGCGCGGAGGCCGTCACTGCCGGAGTCACCCGTGAAATGTTTGGTCGCCTGGATGCCAACGGCGACTATGTACTCAGTCTCGACGAGTTTCTGGCGGTGACATCCCCCGGACACTCAAGCGGCACCCCCTACCGCAACACTCAGCCTGAGCTGGAGGAAGCCGAATAACAGGTACTCGGCGGCGGCCCGCAAGGTCGTCGCCGCAATTGCGGGGGCACCAATTCGTCCCCTGAACCCGAGTCGGCCGCGTGGTCATTCATGTCCAGGGAAACGTCAGCGCTTCGAGTTGATGATATAGAAACGCCAGCACAGTTGTACCCGTCGGTGACAGCAGCCAGACGAATATCCCGCAATTCAGAACAACCGTAATCCAGAAAACCGCGCGAAAGGGTTGTTTGGCAGTCTTGTGGCGCAGCAGATGTTGCGCGACCAGCGCCCCCGGCCAACCGCCTGCGAACGCCAGACCGTGCAAGGTGTTTTCCCGGGTTCGCCAGCCGCCTTTGCGAGCCGCCGATTTATCGATGGCATACATAACGAACGTAAGGAGGCTGATGACCAGATAGGCTTCAAGAAGCAAGAGCGGCAATTTTTCCAATACGACCGCTACCCCGACAACAGCGAGGAACACACCACCGATCCAGGCGACCCGTGAACCGGATTTGCGCTTTGGCTTGCGTTGCGGCCGGTCGCCAGCCAACGTGGCGTCCGCTGCACAGGGCCGGCCTTGTTCGTCGGTAGACAGCGCGTAGGTCACTACCTGATTGAGCTCGGGCCGCCGGCTGCCGTTGCGCAACGCCTTGATGTGAATAAAGACCCGTTTATCGCCGGCATGGGGCGTGATATGGCCAAACCCCTTGGTGTCGTGCCATGATGTTAGTTTTCCTTTTACGCGCATAATTCTAGTCTGTCGGAGCCTGAATCCTGAAGGTAAGTAGTATCGACCGGCCGGAATCAATCATAACCCACGAGCCGTTGCGATTCCGTTGAATTAAGTAAACTGTCCCCCGAACTGCCGATTAATGTATTCTAGTCTGGACTGTACGACACGGTTTTTGATCTAATTCCGTGCATTGATCTGAAAGTCATCCTTGCAACTTACACAGGTACCAACACGGTGGACTTCGAAAAATATAGGCAACTCCTGAGCGATGTCGGGGATCAAACGATTAAGGCCGTGATAGCGCCCGAAACCTACGCTCAGTTGGCGCTGGTTCTGGTGATATTCGGGCTCGCCTTCTTTGTCACCAACCGCATTCAAAAATTCGTCCCCGCGTTCATCAATGCGCCCGCCGATGCGCCGCTCAGCCCGTTGCGCCGGCTTTCGGGCAAGTTAGGCAACCTGATCTTTCCCTTATTGACGATCTTCGCTTTGAGCCTGGGATTAGGATTCAGCACAGCTTTGCTGGGCGAGTCCTGGCTGGTGCGCACCGCGCTGATTATCGCGATGATGCTGATTTATATTGCGCTGATTCGCGACTTTGTGAAGAACGAGATTGTTGCCGGTTTGTTGCGCTGGATTGGATTGCCGATCCTGTTCCTGCACTTGCTTGGTCTGCTTGTGCCCATTATTGAAGTGCTCGACGCAATGCGGGTAACGGTGGGCAATATTGAGATCTCCATCTATGGCGTGATCCGTGTCGCCGTCTTCGGGTCGCTGCTGTTCTGGTTGGGCCGCCTCTCAAATACCACCGGTCAGGCAATCATTCGACGACAGGAAAAACTCGACCTGCGAACGAAGGAAATCGCCGCCAAGCTGATTGAGGGCTTCATTTTCATTCTGATATCCATCCTGCTGCTACAGGTGATGGGCATCAACCTCACCGCCCTTGCCGTATTTGGCGGTGCGGTCGGCGTGGGTCTGGGTTTTGGTCTTCAGGCGATCGCGTCCAATTTCATTTCAGGCATCATCATTTTGTTCGATCGCTCTGTTTCGGTCGATGATTTTCTGGAGTTGGAGGACGGAAGGTCAGGGTTTGTTCGCGAGATGTCGATGCGCTCGACTACGCTCGAGACCTATGACGGTAAGGACATCGTAGTCCCCAACGAAAAGTTCGTGACCGAAACGTTCACTAACTGGACCCATAAAGATAAGAAACAGCGCTACCGCGTAGACTTCTCCGTTGCATACGACACCGATATCCGCAAGCTGGTGGATATTATTAAAGAAGCGGTTGCCTCACATGATCAGGTCATCAGTGGTCCCGAGATCCCGATTGAAGAGCGGCCCGACTGCGAAATCGACAGCTTTGGAGATTCCGGGGTAAATATGTTTGTAGAGTTCTGGATGATAGGAATCGACGACGGTAAAAACAGGGTCGGCGGGGACCTGCTCCTGATGATTTTCGAAGCTATGCGAGAAAACGGTTTCGTGATCCCGTTCCCGCAACGCGAAGTTCGTGTATTGAACGAACAGTTTGGGAAATGACCACGGGGACAGTTTACTTAATTCGCGTTTAACGCCACGAAATAAGTAAACTGTCCCCCGAATTCTGAATGAAACGACCTGAATCTGTTTTGCTGCTGTTACTGGCACTGTACTGCACCAACAGTACTGCCGGTGACGTTTTCACGATTGCGTTTGGCTCCTGTATCAAACCCCATAAATCTCAAAAATTCTGGGGCGCGATTATGCAGTCCAAACCGGATGCGTTGCTGCTGCTTGGTGACAACATCTACGCTGATACGACGAACCCCAGGGTGATGCGTCGCAAATACGGGCGGCTGGCCAAAAACTCGCACTATCGAAAGTTAAAGGCGCAGGTACCCGTGTATGCGGTATGGGACGACCATGATTACGGCCAGAATGACGCCGGTAGGGAAAATCCGATCAAGGTTGAAGCGGAACAGCAGTTCCTGGATTTTTTTGA
>CAMYKE010000271.1 GCA_947258895.1 uncultured Pseudomonadales bacterium
CCAGGCCTGCCGAGGCACAGGGGAGTACCAACCGGCATCGCCACCGAACGATTTTTCCGGCCCGATGATCCGGCCCACAAATTATTGCGTAAAAAAAACTGTTCACCCCTTAACGGTGCTGCCAGCTCAGCCCTCCTGAGCACGGCACCGTTTTTTTTGGGGTAGCCTGTGAGGAATGCGGCGCCGATCACACTATCCGCGTGTGGAGAGGTGCCCCGGCCGCGGTACGGGACTACCAGTATTACTACTTGGGCGGCAACGTTTCGGTGAAGGCGAGACACATGTCCACCCAGCACTTCAGGTCATCATCGCTGTCAAATCCGGCGGGAGCAACGTAGACGAAGCCCTTCATCGCTTTACCGGTAAAATCCATCTGGCGTACAAACGGCTTGGCCAACGCGGTCTTGTATTCACCGGGCCCTACCCGCGCCATCAGGTTATCATCGACAATCCCGCAACACATATTGCCGTCGATCATAAAGGCGATTCCTCCGAACATGCTTTTCTCGGAAATGCCTTCGCAATCGTCCAGCACTTCGCGCACACGCTGTACTACCCCTTCATCATACGCCATCTATTGGTCTCCCTGGATACGCTATACACTTGAGAAATTTAAAAGTATCTTTTTCAAAGTGTTATAAAAAGTATTTCAAAAACAGATTAGGTTCGGCAACGCGCTATTATAGGCCGCGAGGGGGGCTTTGGCGACCCTGATTTTACCAGGGTAACTGATAACCCTCTGCATGCCAGAAGGTACCGGTCGTTTCGAGGGTTAGCGCGTCCATTCTTGCCAGCAAGCCTCGCGCCGCAGTCGGCACCTCGATGCCCTGCCGACCCGTCATCTCCGTAGCCACCATGCCCGGATGCAACAGTGCTACCGCAATACCCCGCTCCTTGAGATCAATACTCAGGTTAACCCCAACCATGTTCACCGCGGTCTTTGATATCCGGTAGCCATAGAGTCCACCCGAGCCATTATCGGCCAGCGAGCCGACCCGGCTCGAGACAATGCCGACCCTGGACCCGGGCTGCAGATTATCCAGCAGGCTGCTCGTGACACGCAGTGGACCGAGCGTGTTTACCTCGAACTCGCGACGGATCCGATCGAAGTCGAGATCGAGCAGCGACTCGATGGTAAGGATTCCGGCATTATTGACCAGCCAGTCCAGCTTTTGCCCTTTCAGGGCCGCCGCCAGTTGCGCGACCGAAGCATGGGAACTGACATCAATATTTTCGATCACCCGAATGCCGAGCGCGTCCAGCTCGGGGGTCGCCTGGCGACAAGCCGCGATCGCTTCATCACCGCGCGCCTGTAACTGGCGACACATTTCAAGGCCAATTCCCCGGCTCGCACCGGTAATCAATACGGTTGCCATGTGTTGTCTCCTTATCTGTCATTTTGTCATGCAAGAGCCTGGCGGGCCGCGGCGGCCGGCCAGCACCAGAAACAGCGCAGCCGACATTGCGGATGAGCCAAAAATCATACACATCACCATAATCTGGTAGCGTGCAGCAATCAATGGTGAAACACCGGCAAAAATTTGCCCGGTCATCATCCCCGGCAGCGAGACCAGACCGACAGCGAACAGGGAATTTATGACCGGTATCAATGCCGCATGAAACGCGGCATTACGCGCCGCGAGATACCCCACGCCACGGCCGGTTTCCGCGCTGAAGCGCTCGGCGGCAAGGCTCACGCTATTCATCGAGTTGGCAAAGATCATCCCTGCCAACGGCACCATGTATGCAGGCAGATACCATGGCCGCAGCGCCAGCACCAACTGGGTGACAAACACCAGTGTTATGCCACCACCAACCAGAATCGAGCAGCATGCTATGCCAAACAGCCTGCGCCGGTGCTCGGTTACGGTGCCCAGCGCTATCCAGCTGGAGGCGATTACCATGACGCCCAGGATTGCGACCACCAGCCCGGCACTGTCCGACTCAAAAATGTAGCTGAGAAAATATCCGATAATCAGCAGTTGGGACAGCATCCGCACCATCGCATAGATGCCATTGGTGGCATTCAGGGACCACCGGTACATGATCGCCACGGCCACCAGCGCAGGTGCAAACGCCAGCACCAGGCGCGCAACGGGTATGCTCTGGATAGTGCTATCCATTGGCTATTCCGGACGCCAGAGCGGCGCGGCGAATGGATTGCGGCAGCGCGTCAATGAAGTCCAGCATGCGGTCATAATGACTGCCCCGCCAATAGATTTTCCCGCAGTCGTCGCATTCGCAGAAGACACGACAGTCTGCGTAGATGCCCAACGGCACCTTTCCCTGCACCGCGCTGCGTTCCCGTGGCTCGAGAAGGCCATTACAGTGTACGCAGCGGGAAAACGGTTTTGCCAGCATCAGCAAATCCAGTCGCGCCGCCATTTCCACCACTTGTTGGCGGGGTTGCGTGGCGCGCACCCAATAGCCATGTCTGACCTGCTTACGTTTTAATAATTCGCGATCGCGAGTTAGCAGCAGGCGGCCCTGCCCCTGGCGTGAAACCACAGCCAGTTCTTCATCCCGGTAGCTGTTACTGTGCAATACGTCGAAACCCAGCAGGCGCAGGTAACGCGCCAGCTTTGCAAGGTGAGTATCGAGCACAAAGCGCAATGGCCGCAGGGGCTCGGGGCGCAGCCTTGGCAAGCTGGAAATATCCAGAGACGTGAATTCGGGAAAAATACTGATCCGGTCCCCGGGCTCGACGAGATAGGAAAAGTCCACTGCTTCGCAGTTCACAATGATTAGATCGATTTCCGTGTGCGGCACTCCCATTGACTCCACCATATCCTTTACCGAGGCACGCGCCTGAAAATACTTTTCGATCGCGCGTTGGCGCTGCTCGCGGGGCAGAAAATCATTTAACGACTGGTAAAAACGAAGGGTCGCAACGGCCATCTAGAGATAATACGCTGTCCTGCATCCGTAAAGGAACAGTGAATGGGGGCTTCCTGCTGCGAGGCCGCAATGCATGGGAGATGGACGACAAGCGCGTTACCTCATCGTACGTCGACGTAATGCCAAATAGAACATCAGCGTCGCGACTGCGGCCAGCACATGCTTGAGGGAATGCCCGCTGACGACCCCGGTGAGATCGTAAATCTCGCCATCCAGATGCTCCGCCACCTTGGATAACAGGTACAACCCGATCACACCCCAGTAATAACCGACCGGCTTGAGTGTTGCAGGAAACAGTAACAGGATAAGCGGCACCAGCAGCATCGGCAAAAACTGGATCAGAGCATAGGGCCGCAGGTCACCCCTTCCGGCCGCTTCCGTAACATGCCAGTATCCCACCGACAACATTCCCGCCAATAGCAGAAAGGGGAAACAACGCCTTGCCAGCGATACGCTGATTTGCTCGCCAATAATCACGGAGAATAACGCCATAAAGGAAATCGTCATCGGCAAGCGATCCCACACCAGGCTCGTGTTATCGGGTCCCAGGTGATACCAGCCAGACCCGAACGCTGTCAACAGGACACCGCTAAAGAACATCAGGTACAGGGCTCGTAAATCGGGATGCGCTCCGGCCAGAGGCGCGGTAAACAGGGCATGAAAGCCAAGCGCGGCGACCACCAGAAACAGGCC
>CAMYKE010000272.1:0-6165 GCA_947258895.1 uncultured Pseudomonadales bacterium
CGGCTTGTCATTGGCAATAAACTCCGCCGCCAGGCTCAGCAGGAAGAGGGCGGTAAATAACCACAGCGACCAGTAGCCCCGCTTATGGGCTTTAAAGATCTGCAGGCGACGGCGGTTAATCGGATTCAATTTACCGGTAATTCCCATGGTGCCTAGACCTCCCGCGTCTCGAAATCGATGCGCGGATCCACCAGGCTGTAGGTGATGTCACTGATCAGTTTGATCAGCATGCCGATCAGGGTGAAGATAAACAGCGTGCCGAAGAATACCGGATAGTCCCGGTTGAGCACCGATTCAAAACTCAGCAGTCCCAATCCGTCGAGTGAGAAAATAACCTCGATCAGCAGCGCCCCGGTAAAGAATATCTCGATGATAGCGCCTGGAAATCCGGCGATAATAATTAGCATCGCATTGCGGAACACGTGTCCGTATAGAACCTGCTTCTCCGCGAGCCCCTTGGCGCGCGCCGTGAGCACATACTGCTTGTTGATTTCATCGAGAAACGAATTCTTCGTCAGCATGGTCAGGGTGGCGAAGCTGCCGACCACCATTGCCGTAATCGGCAGCACCAGGTGCCAGAAGTAGTCGCCAATTTTGCCGAGCAACGACAGGTTCTCCCAGTCCGGGGAGGTGAGGCCTCGCAGCGGGAACCAGTCGAAATAGCTGCCGCCGGCAAAAAATACGATCAGGAAGATGGCAAACAGGAAGCCCGGGATCGCGTAGCCGACGATGATGACCGAACTACTCCAGACATCGAAGGCGGAGCCATGGGTGACGGCCTTGCGAATGCCGAGCGGTATCGAAATCAGGTACACGATCAGCGTCGTCCATAGTCCCAGCGAAATTGATACCGGCATTTTCTCGATGATCAGGTCGACTACGCTGGCATCGCGAAAAAAGCTGTCGCCGAAGTCGAACGTTGCATAATTGGTGATCATCAGCCAAAAGCGTTCATGGGCCGGCTTGTCAAAACCATACATTTTTTCAATTTTGGCAATGAGGTCGGGATCGAGACCCTGGGCGCCACGGTAATTGGAGCTTTGGCTCGAACTTGAAATATTGACGTTGCGTACTTCCGCCTGCTGCGAACCGCCGATGCGGGAGGTCGCCCCGGTATCCAGCCCCTGCATCCGCGCCAGGGTTTGTTCCACCGGCCCACCGGGCGCCACCTGCACGACCGCGAAATTGATCAGCATGATCCCGAACAGAGTCGGGATCATCAATAACAATCGACGGAGTATGTAGGCGCGCATCGGGCGTACTGTATGCGATTAGTTGGCTTTATGCCACCAGGCATCGAGCCCGAAATTGTATTTTGGAGAGATCTCCGGCCGCGCAAATTTATCCCAGTAGGCGACCCTGAAATGGCGGATGTGCCAGTGTGGAATTACATAATGATTCCACTGCAGCACACGATCCAGCGCACGGGTACGAACCACCAGTTGCCTGCGGTCCGGGGCGCTGATGACCAGTTCGATTAACTCATCGATAACCGGGTTTTTGATGCCAATGATATTCCGGCTGCCCACCAGGTCCGCCTTGCTGGAATGCCAGAAATCCCGCTGCTCGTTCCCCGGCGAATTCGATTGCGGAAAGTTTGACACGACCATGTCAAAATCGAACTCATTGATGCGGTTGACGTATTGCTGCGGATCGACCAGGCGAATCTCCACCTCGATCCCGAGCCGTTCGAGGTTCTTGCGGAACGGCAATACCACCCGCTGGAAATCCGGGGTAGCCAGCATGATTTCAAACTTCATCACCTCGCCACTGGCGACGTGGGTTAATGCCCGGTTGCGAACCTCCCAGCCGGCTTCCTTCAGCAGCCGCAGCGCGGTGCGAATATTGCCGCGGATATTGCCATCGCCGTTGGTCGAAGGCGCCTGATAGACTGCGGTAAACACCTCCGGGGGAACCTGCTTGCGGAACGGTTCGAGGATCGCCAGCTCCTCCGGGTCGGGGAGGTCGGTGGCGGCCAGCTCGGAATTGGAAAAGAAACTGTGGGTGCGGGTATAGGCACCGTTAAAAATCTGCCGGTTGGTCCATTCGAAATCGAACGCATAGGCCAGCGCCTGTCTTACCCGTGCATCGCTAAACTGCGGACGACGGATATTCATCACGAAGGCCTGCATGCCGGTGGGCAGTTCATGGGCGATTTCCTCCTTGATGATCCGTCCGGAGTCGAACTGCGGTCCCTGGTACATTGTCGCCCAGGTTTTGGCGGTACGCTCCAGGTTCAGGTCATAGTCTCCGGCCTTGAGTGCCTCCAGCGCCACGTTGCCGTCACGATAGTAATCGAAACGAATCGTGTCGAAGTTATATTTGCCCCGGTTTACCGGCAGCTCCGCGGCCCAGTAATCGGATACCCGTTCATACACGATCGAACGCCCCGGATCGATGGACTTGACGCGATACGGGCCGCTGCCGAGGGGAATATCCAGGCTCGTCGTGTCGAATTTCCTGTCTTGCCAGTACTGTTTGGGCAGCACCACCAATTGGCCCATGATCAATGGCAGTTCCCGGTTTTCGGTGTTTCGAAACGTGAACTTTACCGTGCGCGTATCGAGCGCCTCCTGCTTGACGACATCGTGATAATAGGCTGCGAAAAACGGATGCCCCCTGGTGGTCAGCAGTTTGAAGGAGAACAACACGTCCTCCGCGGTGATCGCCTCGCCGTCGTGAAGGTAGGTTGCGATCCCGGATGCCGGGACGCCCTTGATGATATAGGGGTTCATGCTATCGAAACCGCTGCCGCTGACCGTCGCCAGGCGCAGTTCACCACCCCTGGGTGCGTCGGGGTTTACATATTCAAAGTGACTGAAGTCGGGCGGGTATTTAACCTCGCCGTGCATCGCGATGCCATGCGTACCGGGCGGTTCGCCGGCGGCCAGCGACAGGGCGGGCATTAACAGCAAGGCAGTAATCGCCGCGCGCAGCGTTCGCATAGCCAATATCATTCGTGTTCCTTTTTGTCATTACCGTTGAGGGTCCGCAACTTTGCGTTATCGATCCACCAGTCGCGGAAATTGAAGGCATACGGGGGTGTGACCCTGGGCCGCCCAAATTTGTTCCAGTAGGCGACCCGGTGATGGTCGTTGTGCCACTGTGGAATGGTGTAATACTGGCGCATCAGGACCCTGTCCAGAGCGCGGGCCGTGGCAACCAGTTGCTCACGGTCGCGGGCGGCGGTAACCTGCTCCACGAGATTGTCCACGACCGGATGATTGACACCGCTGTAGTTGCGGACGCCCACCACGTCGCGATTGCTGCTATGAAAATATTCCTTCAGGTCATGGCCGGGCGACAATGACATGGGCAATACCAGCATGGTCATATCGAAGTCGAAACTGTCGAGTCGATTCTGGTATTGGGTCGGATCGACTACCCGGATCTCCGCCACGATGCCCGCGCGTTTCAGGTCCTGTTGCAGCGGGCTGATCACCCGCGCCGCGCGATGCTCATCCACGAGCACCTCAAACTGGAAGGGCGCGCCGGTCGCGGCATTGACCAAGCGGGTATTACGCACCTCCCAGCCGGCCTCGCGTAACAGCGCCATGGCCTTGCGCCGGTTGAGGCGCGCCTGGCCGCTGTCCCTGTTCACCGGCGACAGGAAGGGCGTAGTAAACAATTCGGCCGGTAGTTGCTCGCGAAAGGGTTCCAGGATGCGCAGCTCGGCCGCATCCGGCAGCCCGGTCGCGGCCAGCTCGGTGTTGGGAAAATAAGTGTTATTGCGCTGGTAGGCATCAAAAAACAGCGCCTTGTTTAACCATTCGTAATTGAACAGCAGGCCGAGGGCCTGGCGAACCAGGATGTCGGAGAATAGCGGCCGCCGCGTATTAAAGAAGAATGCCTGGAAACCGGTCGCCTCCTGGTGCGGCATTTCTTCCTTGATAACATGCCCCCTGTCCAGTGCGGGAAAGTCATAGGCGGTCGCCCAGTTGCGCGAGGTATAGTCGATATACACATCGTAGTCGCCCGCCTTGAATGCCTCAAAGGCGACGATCAGGTCGCGGTAAAAATCGTAGCGAACCTCGTCGAAGTTATAGCGCCCGACATTGACCGGCAGATCTTTGCCCCAGTAATCCTTGACGCGTTCGAAGGTCACCTGGCGCCCCCACTCGAAGCTCTTGATCCGGTAGGGCCCGCTGCCAAGCGGTGGCTCCAGCAAGCCGTTGGCGAACTCGCGACCCGTCCAGAATGCCTTCGACATCACCGGCAGCTCGGCCGCCCGTAGCGGCATGGCCCGTGGATCCGTGCCCTTGAAGGTAAACTTTACCCGCCGCGGGTCGAGTTTCTCCACCCGTTCCACATCGATATATTTTTGCGCGTACACCGGGTGACCCTGCTCGGTGAGGGTATAAAACGAGAACACCACGTCTTCCGGGGTAATGGGCGAACCATCGTGAAAGCGGGCATTTTCCCTGAGCGTAAAAATTGCCCACGACCGGTCAGGCGGATATTCGATAGTCTCGGCAATCAGCCCGTAGGCCGTCTGGGCCTCGTCGCCGGACGGAGCATAGCCGGAAGAGCCCACCATCAGCGGTTCATTCAGTTCCGTCACACCGTACAGATAGATCCCGGGCGACTCATAGGGGCTCAGGCCCTTCAGGGTGTACGGATTGAGGGTATCGAAAGTACCGGTTGCCATCAGGCGAACGCTGCCGCCCTTGGGCGCCGCGGGATTTACGTAGTCGAAATGGCTAAAGGATGCGGGGTATTTCGGTTCCCCATGCAGTGCGATGGCGTGCGCCACCCGGGTTTGCGCCTGTGCGGATGCTGCAGGTACGGAAAGACCGATCAGGCACACAAGTAAGACAAGGCTACTATATTTCACTACGGAAGATCCTGTTCAGTCGCAACTCAGCGCATTATAAGTGCTTGCCAGCCATTGCATAGCCCTAATCGCGCAGCCGGTAGCGATTGTGTCCAAATCTTTGAAACCACTGCGCGTGCAGGGGGGGCGAAAGTCATTACCGACAGAGCGAGCGCGGCGGGCGGGGCAGGGGCTATCGAGGGGGCAGGCAGAGTATTGCAGTAGCGGCACGTTGCGCTTTCGGTTGCTGCTCAGGCAAACCGATGGTACACGCTTACTCGGAACTCTCCTGATCAAGCTCGGCGGCCGTCACAGTTTTTTGGTTTGGATCGGCTTGTGAAGTATGTGCGGTCTCATCCACGCGGTTCGGGTCCTCTTCGGGCTCTGCACCACCTTCCTCGGCCTCAAGGCCAATGCGGTAGGCGGCAAAGCCGGGCACCACGACCTGGTCCAGCGCCATGCCCAACACGCGACCGCTGAGGTGAGAGACAATATCCATGCGGGTGTTCGTGATCGGGTCGGTTACGGTACCCAGCAGATCCCCCGGCATGACGTGGCTGCCAAGCTCGACCTTGCTAAACAGGATTCCTCCCTTGTTGACGCGCAGCCACTTAGACCGGTAATACACCGGCTGGGGCTCATCGCCAGCATAATCGTTTGGGTACATACCCATCGAGTTCAGCAATGACCACACCCCCTCGACGCCTGCTGTTACCTCATCCTCCTGCAGACGCATTGGCTCACCGGCTTCCAGCGTCACGGTTGCAATACCCGCCGCGGTCGCAGCCGCGCGCAGGGTTCCGGGCGCAGGTGAACTGTGCAGCACGACCAGCGAAGAAAACGCATGGGCGAGTTCTTCAACATGGGGGTTGGTCAGGTCTGCGCGCAACTGAGGCAGGTTGGTGCGATAGAACGAACCGGTATGCAGATCGACCAACGCATCACAATGAACGATGATTTCGTTGAATAGTGAATAGGCAATACGCGACGCCGAACTGCCGTAATCAGTTCCCGGGAAAAAACGATTGAGGTCGCGCCGGTCGGGTAGATACCGCGAGCCGCGACGAAAGCCCTGCAGGTTCACGATCGGTACGCCAATCACCGCGCCCGCCAGATTCTGTGGATCCATACGGTACAGCACCCGCCGCACTACCTCGATACCATTCAGTTCATCACCATGCACCGCAGCCGTCAGGCACAGGCGCGGACCTGGCTTGGCGCCGTTGACCACCAACACCGGGGTGGGTACAGCGATCCCCTCGAATGTCTGGGTGGGCGACCAGGATAGCCGGGTTGTCACATTGGCTGGCACTTCCGTGCCCAGCAATACCAGCGAACGCGCCGCAGGCTCC
>CAMYKE010000272.1:6242-8789 GCA_947258895.1 uncultured Pseudomonadales bacterium
GGTCGGGAAGCGGGCGCCGGATCCAAAACTAACTCGGGTTCGGGAGTTGGCGCTTCGAGATCGATATTTTCCGCCTTGGGTAAAGCCGGTTTCGATTCTGTTTTCGCCGCCAGCAATTCATCCGCAGGGGCGTTTGGGCGGATGCGCTGATCTGTGGCTTGGTTCCAGGTGCCAGGCGAGACGCTGGCTTCAAATTCTGGCTGCCCTGAAGTGGCGTGCACTTGCATGGCCGCAAGCAACGCGCACGCGAGTATAGCGACTGGCAATCGGCCAGACCCTCTGTTGTAGCAAATTTCGATATTACAGTCGTTCACACACGCAGTTCCTGATCCCCGCTGCAGTTGCGGGCGCATCTCCTGTTTCAGTATAGTCAGTGATTGGCGGAACGAGAAAGAACTTCGGGCAGAGTTGGTGCAAGCTTACCGCTCGAACGGCTGTCATGGCTGGCTAATCACACGTAATCTAGCGACTATTCGCTCAATTCATTCACTATTATTTCAATAAATCGCGGTACTGGATACCATTCCGGCGTATTTCCCCACCGCGGGTCAAACTCGCGGGTCGGGCCCGCTGCGATGATTTCCGCAAGCGCCAGTCCTGCGTCCATCAGCTCGGCAACCTTTGCCTCAATTGCGACCAGCATGTCACGGAATTCGGCTACGTCATCGCGCGTCGCAACCACCCCGTGACCCGGAATAATCCGGGTATTCTCATCGGCGAGTTCAATCGCGAGATCGAGCGCATCAATCGTACCGGTAAAGCTTCCGCCGTTATAGGTATCGATCACCGGGTAGCCGGTGTTGCGGTAGACATCGCCAAGGTGCAGGACATTGGATCTGGTAAAGTGCACAAAGCTGTCACCATCGGTATGTGCGGGAGGTACCGGGAATACGAACACCTTCTCGCCGTTGATATGGAACGTGATGCCATCTCCATAGGAAATAACAGGCAGCGCGGCGCTGGGTAGCGGCTTGCCCTGTTTACCGTTGCGCACATCATAAGGACCGTTTTCGAGACGCTGCTGTGCGTTGTCATGGGCAAAGATCAACACGCCCTGGTTGGCGAGATTTTCGTTTCCGCCTATATGATCCGGATGGATGTGAGTAGTAACGATGAAACGCACCCGTTTGTCGGAGAGTTTGCGTATTTCCGTGAGGATGCTCCCGCTAGCTGCTGCAAATTGGTCATCAACCATCAGCACTCCGTCCGCACCGACCGACAACCCGATATTGCCGCCGCGCCCCGTCAGCATGTAGACCGCACCCGCGACCGGGTGCAGTGTCACCTGAGCGTCAGCCGCCTGTTCAGCTCGGCTGCAATCAAATGGTGCCGTCAGCAGCAGCAACCCCGCTACTGCGGCGATCAGGAAGCCCGTCGGCCGCTCTAAAACAGTGGCCGACGGCCTGTGTTTCACTGTATTGATCATATTTTACCGTTTCGGGCCGGAAACAATGCGACAACTTAGCACATAAAGGGAGTAATCTTAAGGATTTGAGCCACTATGTTACAGTCGTTTTGAGGGTGATTGTGCCGCACGAGGCTCGGCCGGGGGGCAATTCATGGTGAGAGTTCAACTGTCTCCCCGGGATGGAGCCTTTATGGCCCGCCCCGGCTTGACACCTGAACTGCTCGTCAGGGTGCCGAATTCGGACCGTGGCGAGCGAGCTGAGCTGCCTTCTAATGGCGCATCAGGTATCTGTTAATCGGATTCAGCAGCCGTGCGAATCGGGAAGTAAAAACCACGGGATTGTCCTGCACGGTAAAACACAGGCAACCCTCTTCACTCTCGGACGTATGGGTGTCAGTGTCGCTGCGCTGCACGAAGTCCCCTTCCCGATACCGGCCCGAGGCGTCAAAGAAACTGCCGCCGATTACCAATGTGGTTTCCGTGCCCTCGTGGGTATGCATTCCGACCTTGCCGCCGGGCTTCATGTACAGAAAAGTGCACAATGTCTCGTTGTCGACCTTGACTTTGGCCAGGGACACCCCGCCGGGCAGGCTGAGCCACTTCAGACCGCCTTCCGCGACTCGCGCCAAAACCGGTGGCAACTTGAACCGCTGGCCGCCAATCTCGATCGCAGGCTGTTTTGCCACGACGGCGGTAGACCCGAATTCCTCGGGCAACGGCGCATTGAGAATAGCGTCCAGGATGGGCGCCAGGGCATCCAGGTCAACGGCGGTACTTTCGGGAACCTCATTCCAGAGTTGGGCGCTCTCGGCCTCCAGCCGCGCCGACTTGCCCGAGCAAACCGGGCAGTAGTCCAGGTGCGCCGCTATCGCGACGGCACTGCCTGCCACCAGCGAGCCGTCGCTAAAAGCCAACAGTTCCTGGCTTGACGGGTGAAAAGCAATCATTGTACGCCTCCTACAGACTCTTTGAGCTTGCCAATCGCGAGCCGTAATCTTGATTTCACAGTACCCAACGGGATGGACAGCTCGGCCGCCACTTCCTGATGCGTTTTTTCTTCCAGATAAACCATCTTCACAATTTCTTTTTGCGCCTCCGGTAAGTCTTCCAGATGCCCGCGCAAGGTCCGTACCTCCAGG
>CAMYKE010000273.1 GCA_947258895.1 uncultured Pseudomonadales bacterium
GCCAGTCAATTTCGGATGTCGCGGCGTTCAGGTGTTTTTCCAGTTCGGCAGTGCTCATCCCGTTGCGTTCAAGGGTCGCGGTGCTGAGAAATAATTCAACGCTGATCTGCTTGTCGAGGTAGTGAAGGTTGGCGCTCGCCAGCTCTGTGGCGGACAGGATGCCCGCCCAGTAATCTCCGAGGCGCTGTAGCACTTCCTTTCTCAGTGGCAGCAAGGCGTGTAGTGGCGGCGCCCGTTGCTTGTCGTCGTCTTCCGGGTCGATGTGATAGGTTACATCGGAAATGTTATCAAACTGCTCCAGGAGCCGCCGGGTGACCCAGACACCGATTTGATGGCCCTCAGAGACGCTGATCTCGGGGCTAACGGTAATATGCAGATCCAGGTATACCTCGGCACCCATATGCCGCGTACGCACCTCGTGCGTGCTCCTGACGCCTTCCGTGGTCAGGATTACCTTGCGTATTCCCGCAATTTGCTCACGGTCCAGTCCGGTATCGACCAGTTCGCTGAGGCTATCCCACATAAATTTGAAGCCGATCCAAGCAATGAGAAGGGCAACGATAATTGCGGCGGCGTGGTCCAGCCAGCCAATGCCCACCATTGCTCCGGCAATCCCTGCAATTACCACCACCGATGACAGCGCATCTGTACGGCTGTGCCACGCGTTCGCGATCAGCAGATTGGAGCGCAACGCCTCTCCGGCGCGTCGCGTATACTGGAAGATCCATTCCTTACTCATGACCGACACCAGCGCGACGACCAGCGTGGCCGCTCCTGGAACGGCGCTGCTTTCTCCTTCCAGTAAGCCGCTAACGTTGTCATACGCGAGCACCGCTGCGACCCCGACCAGGCTGCCGCCCAGCAGCATAGTTCCTAACGTTTCGAATCGCCCGTGGCCGTAAGGGTGCTCTGCATCCGGACCCGATGTGGAGATACGGGAGATCACCAGTACAAAGACATCGGTGACGGCATCGGAAATGGAATGCACGCCATCGGCGATCAGGGCCTGGGAGTGCCCAAAAATGCCTACCAGAATCTTGGTGACGCCGAGTGCAAGATCGAGCACCATCCCAATCAGGGTGACGCGCTGCACGATCCGGAGAGTTTCGGGTGTAGCGCTCGTCATTTTTTTGTAATAAATTCTGAAAATCTTGGCATCGGCGGTTCCCTAATCGATTTTGGTGTGGTAATGAAAATTTTATGCTGTGCAGAAATAGTTATTCACTTTTTTTGAGCTTAGAAGGTAAAAGAAATGTGTCGGTTTAGGTAGCTCATGTAAGTGTTTGATTCTAATTTTAAGTAATTGATATTTAATGATATTATTCTTTGGTTGTTTTTTGAGCAATTTGTTACAGCCTCAATAATTACCGGCGATTGGGTCGGTTTTTAAAAACATTTCCCCATAGTTATCCACAGATTTTGTGGATAAAAATTCTGGGTATTTTTGTTGCAATTTGTAGAATACAGCGCACTGCACAATCGTAGTGCATTGGCCCTTTTCAACGGAATGAACTATGTTAGGTAGGTGTAACATAATCTTCCAATGTCGGGCAATGACTACCGAACACGAAATAGATAACAAACGCCGTCACCCGCGAGTCAAGATGTCCATGAAGGTCAGTTTGACCATGACCGATCGGGGCGAGGTATACGCGATGACGCGTGATATCTCCGAGAGCGGGGTGTTCGTGTTCATAGATCGTGATAGCATGCCGCAGGTCGGTGAAATCGTCAATGTCCAGGTCCAGGGACTGCCCGGAGCTGACGCACCGTGGGTTGAGATGGAAGTCGTGCGTGCCGCGAACGATGGCATTGGCTTGATGATAATCGATTAGCCTGCACACTGCCGGTGCGCCTCTGATTCTGCCGTGCAGCGGCGCCTCTCTGCGACGCTCCTCCCGCTATGCTAGTCGCATTCAGGGGCCAGCTTTTTTCGCCTCAATAATGGATTCGCGTACATTTCCAGCATGATCCTGCGCTCGCCCTCACTGCAACCTTCCAGCCGCGCGTTAAATTCCTGTTGCTTGTCTTCACTAACATCTTCCGCATCCTCGCCGAGCATGCGTGCGGCGATGTGCGCCGAAGGATGTAACCGGTAATTGCGAGTCACCTGTTCGTCGATTTCGGCGGCGACGCTGTCCGGGTTTTCGTACGCCCCCGTCAACTGCTGACCAAAGGCGACATGCACGTGCCCCTTGTTGCCCGTAATGCCGGTCCGGATGCTTTGATCATCTTCCCCCGGTGCCTTCTGGTAGCTGCCGGTTTCCCGTTTTTGATGCAGTTCCCGGGCAATCAGGCGGTCACAGGGATTGTATTCATAGGAAAGGGATACCGGCACAATGTTCAGGGAGCGAATGTAATCGGAGAAACTCACGCCGGTTTTCTTCTGGCTCATAAAGAGCATTTTTATGATCGTGGGGTCGGTCTCGTCGATGCCATCCTTGGCGCGACCCTCGCGCTGGGCAATCCAGATCGGGCAGCCTTCCTTAATCGAGTGCTCGATATAACTTGATAATCCCATGTAGGCCTGCATTTTCTCGCGCACTCCGGTAGCGGATCGCTTCACGATAAAACTCTTGTTAAGGCGCATGAGATCCGAGACGTATGGCTTCTGCAGCAGGTTATCCCCGATGGCGATTCGAACGGTGTCGTATTTATGGTGATACAGGGCGTAATTGACGAATGCCGGATCCATCACGATATCGCGGTGATTGGAAATGAACAGATGGGGTTCATTGTGGTCGATCTGGTCAAGGCCGCTAAAACTCAGCCCGGTGGTGGTGCCCTCGATTACCTGGGTGACGTATTTTTCGATCACATCCTGCAACGAAGCTACGCTGTGTACGGGCTTTAGTTCGTTGCCCAGCGCGCGCTTCACCAGTGGTCTGATGAGACTGCGCAACCAGCCGGGGTAGCCTGCGAAGCGGAAGGCAGTAATGGCAGCAATGAACTCCGCATCAGCCAGCAAACGGTCCAGCGCAGGTCGTACTTCGGAGTCGTTAAAGGGGCGAATATCTTCGAATTGGGACATGAATTTTTATTAGAATTAGTTGGGGTCAGTGCTCCGTCCACTTGATAATCGCGGATGCAGCGTTGCTGTGGGCCGACGTGTCAGCGCCCATGGACAGCGTTGCGCCTGTTTTTGAGAGAGTAGGCAAGGGAGTGGCCATTGCCGGCGAGTCGCGCCTTGCCATGTTCGCTGACACACCAACTGAATGCGTGATTATCAAGTGGACGGAGTACAAGTCTACCACTTTGTTCCCGTTTGGTTAGCATTTTTTGCGATTCCGGGATGGGATTTGATTCGGACCTCTGAGGTCAATGGCGTTTACCTGAATTTAGATGACTTCAGTAAAATGCCCTTCGGAATAACACGATGCGTGGACCTGTCATCGCGAGCGCAACGCGGCGATCTAGTCTCTGTTCCCTGCGCCGCGTATCCGTCTAAGCCAGGCATCAAACGCAGTATCGCTATATTTAAGCTTTTTCCTACCCGCACCTCTGGCGATTCATATTAAAATAGGGAGCTAACTTCGGCCTCGACTATACTGGCTCGGAGTCCTCAAAATTTTTCG
>CAMYKE010000274.1 GCA_947258895.1 uncultured Pseudomonadales bacterium
ATCGATATCGGCGATGAGCTCACGGGCAAGCGCTTCAGCCGCTTGCGAAAAATCGACTGTCCTGTCTGTAATACGCTGATGGTACCGATGGTGGACAAGGATCAGTTTGAGATCGAGTACGAGCTCTGTCCCACGTGCTTTGGGACTTTTTTTGACGCCGGCGAATTCAGGGAACTTAAGCATGAAACCATTATCAAGCGCTTCAAGCAAATGCTGCAGATTCTCAGGTCCAACTTGTAGCGGCCGCTTCCTGCTTCCAGTGACCAACTGGTCCGCTATGGCCAAAGCGGTATGAAGCCGGACTTGCGGCGACTGTTCGGCGGCGGCGCCCGCCTTGCCGCCAGTTCCTGCCGCGCAGCTCGGCACGCTTCGGCAATGGCCGCTCCGCGTTGCATGCTCGTGTTGCTGTTGCTGCCGCTTCCGGCAATTGCCGGACAGGTGCTGGTACCGATGCACATCAGCCACGCCTTCATCGAGCGCGCACTTCGCGACCAGGTTTTTCATGGCAGCAATGACACCCTCAGGTTGAACGATGACGGCACAGGCTGCCGGTTTCTGGAGCTCGCCAACCCGCGAGTCAGCGCTCGCGGTTCCCGGTTACGAGTTCAAACCGATGGCCACCTGCTCGTGGGCGCTCCGTTCGGAGACCGCTGCGTGTATGCATTGCAGTGGCGCGGGCAAGTGGAACTGATTGAAACCGTTGAACTGGTGGCTAACAGCAAGGTCCGTGTCAGGGTTGTTGAAGAAAATGTGCTCACGCAGACCGGTCAACCGGACCGTGTGTCGAATACCGTGTGGAGCTGGATCCGGGGCTACGTGCAACCCGCCTTCGACGTGATGGTAGTAGACCTGGCTTCGCCGCTGGAGCAGCTCCGGCAGTTCCTCCAGACGGTGCTGGTCGACCGGCAACAGCAAGCGCTGCAACGCATGACCGAATCTTTTACGGTCAAGTCGCTGGATGTGGATTCACAGGGGATCCTGGCGACCCTGGGCCTGGAGGTCGATGATTCGCCACCTACGGTGATTGAGCCCCCTGAACCCTTGCTGGACGAGCAGGAACTTCTCGCCTTTCAGGCACGCCTGGAGCAACTCGACGCCTTCCTTACCTTTACCATCAAGCAATCGGCGATGGACGTCAGAGATGAAGATGCGGTGCGCGAGTTAATGGAAATCCTGCTGGATTCCCGTTATCAATTATTAGAGGTACTGAATCAGCCGGTGAAAGGCGGTGCCGATCCGGTGCGGGCACTATTTGTCAACACCTGGTCGCAACTCGCGAGTGTTTTGCGTGGGCTCTCCGGAGGCAGTGACACCACCAGCCTCGAGGCGCTGGATTACGTTACCTTTATTGCCGCCGCTGATGCGGTGCAGGCGCTGGATGCGCTGGGCCCGGGTTTCTCGCTCGACCTGTCGGTCCACGGCTTGCGGCGTCTGGCTCGTATCCTCGCGCCTGCAGACACAACGGATCCCCTGGAATATGATCAGCAGGTCGATCCGGAGCTGCGTCGCCTGTTCAAATTTTCACCTGCATCGGAAGATCCACTGGGAATGGCGCCGTCCCGTTGGTTTTCCCTGATCCCTGTCGCTCATGCGGCTAGCAGCTCGCCGGTGGAGGTCTGGCAGCGGCTCAACAACTGGGTGCCCGGCGTCAAGGACATGGACCGGTACCTGCCGATGGCCAACACGGTGTTGCAACATGCCACAACGCGTCGCCTTACCGGCTCCACGCTCGATCCCTCCTACCATAATTTGTATCGGGCCCTGGTCAGGGCAACCGCCTGGCAGGAAAGTTGCTGGCGCCAGTTCGTTAGCGTCAAGGGCAGACGTGAACCGCTGCGTTCGGGAACCGGCGATGTCGGCATCATGCAAATTAATTCCCGGGTGTGGCGCGGCTTTTACAGTGTTCATGCCCTGCAGTGGAATATCGAGCAAAATGCCAAGGCCGGCGCCGAGATCCTGCTGCACTACCTGGAAAACTACGCCATTCGCAAAGGCGAGCACCGCACCACCGGCAAGGTGGAAAATCTTGCCCGGTCGACCTATGCCGCATATAACGGTGGTCCCCGCCAGTTCGATCGCTACCGCCGCAGTAAGGCGCCGGACTATGCGCGCAAGGTAGACGCATTGTTCTATGAGAAATACCGCGATGTGCGCGCCGGAGATGATCTGGCCGTGCGGCGCTGTTACCAGTGAATCCGGTGGCCAGCCAGCGGGATCAGGTGGCGGATGTTCAAGTTGGCAACAGCGTAATCGCGGGCTCTATTTCGCACTGATGCGGGGGTCAGCAATAGAACCGGGTCGCACGCCTCCGTTCACTTGCTATCCGGATGCACCAGCCGGGAGCGCCGAGTTGCAAACTGTCAGGTTGTTGCAATATAGTGAGCCTCCTTATTTTATATTTGTTTACTGGAGAATCATCTTGGACGCGCTAACAATCGAGGCCTGGCATAAACCCGCTCCGGACCAGAAATCCATCGCGGTTGGGGAAATCCATTTTCGTGTCGATCAGGACACCCACCTCAAGCTGGAAGAAGCGGAACAGCGCTTGCAGGATTCGGGTGGCAAGGAAGAGATGGTTGATGCGAACATGGCGACTCTCGACCTGCAGACGTCGGACAAAATTGGCGATCTGAAGGAATGTAAATTTCGGGTGTACCTGGACGCTGAGCATGATCGTGGCCATTTTCATCTGGTGGGGAACCGTGTCGAAGATGGCAGCCTGGTGTACACCAACGCCGTCATGGTCGACCAGTTCGAATAGCTTGATTCAACCGTTTCCGGCTGATCCGCCGCGCGAGCCAGGCGAGAACAACAAAACGCCTGGCTTACCAACGCCATTCCTCGGCTGGCGCCGACATCAGTCGAGCGAAATCGGGGCGTAGTTCAGTAACAAGACCTGGAGGCGAGCGGGGGCATGCGTTAGCAGGTCCCCTCAACAAGAGTTATTGCAGATCAGTAAGAAAAATGCACTCCGCGGGCAATGCTCGTCGCTTTGCGACGTAGCCGGCAACCCACTCAGGCGCGAGCTGCAAATCTTCCACGAGGGAAAGTAAGCGAATATGTCAGTGTTAAGTACCGCTGCTGAATCCATCAGCGTAGTGCTTCCCTTTGCCGCAACGATCGTTATCGTTGGCTGGTTGCTTTGGGGCATGCACCGGGTACTCATAGGACGGCACCCGGATCTGGGAAATGAGCGCCTGTTTCCCAGGCAGATCGCCATGCTGGGGCTCACCTTTGCGGGTATCATCGCTGTGGCTCTCGCGTTGCCGGTCAACGAGAGTTCACGGAATCAGGTCATCGGGCTTATTGGCTTGCTGGTGTCGGGTATTTTCGCGTTCTCATCGAGTACGATTTTCGCGAATCTTATGGGCGGCGTTATGCTGCGGGTAACCAAGCCCTTTGTCACGGGAGACTTTGTCAACGTTGGGGTATATTTTGGTCGTGTCGCCGAGCGCGGCTTGCTGGATACCGAGATCCAGACAGAGAACCGGGAACTGGTCGCGCTGCCCAATACCTACATGATCACGAATCCGGTTACCGTAACCCATAGCTCGGGGGCGATCGTC
>CAMYKE010000275.1 GCA_947258895.1 uncultured Pseudomonadales bacterium
GCAGGAGGGATATCGGCTACCCAAATTTTGCACTACAGGGAATTCATACATGCAGATTCGTAACTCGGCCGAACGCTATGGCCTGATCGCACAACTGTTGCATTGGCTCCTGGCCGTTCTGGTGGTCACACAATTCCTGCTGGCGGCGATATTCGAGGAGATGGAACGCGGTCCGGCCAAGGGCGAGCTAATCGGCACCCACAAAGCGATCGGGATTACCATCCTCGCACTGGCGCTGCTCCGCCTGGCATGGCGATTTACCAATCGTCCCCCGGTATTGCCCGACACCCTTAAAAATTACGAGCGAATACTGTCTCGTATTTCCCATACCCTGTTGTACATCCTATTGCTCAGCATGCCTCTGAGTGGCTGGTCGATGTCCTCTGCCAGCGGCCGTACGGTTAGCTATTTCGGCCTGTTCGATCTCCCCAACCTGGTTGGCGAGAGCGAGGCCATTGGCGATTTCTTCCATGAATTCCACGAAATCGCAGCGACCGTCCTGTTCGCCACGGTGGCAGTGCATGTCCTCGCCGCGCTCAAGCACCATTTCATCGACCGCAATGACGTACTGCGACGGATGTTGCCCGGTTGGTTCAATTAGCCCGCAATGCGGCTGCGACCTTACCTCCTCACGTTATTCACGCTGCTGCCCTGCGCGGCCCCGGCGGCAGCTCCGCCGTGGTCACTGGATCGCGCACATAGCTCCATTACCTTTACGTTCAGCCAGGAGGGCAAACGCTTTGCGGGAAATTTTGAGCGCTTCGACCTGGAGATGCGATTTAGCCCGGAGGAACTTCAGTCCAGCCACTTTGTCGCTATTATTGATGTCGCCAGCTTGAATACCCAGAGCGATGACCGCGACTTGCTGCTGCGCTCGGAAGAATTTTTTGATGTCGCACAGTGGCCACGGGCAGAATTCCGTACGGACCGGATCGAGCAAGTTGGTGATAATCGCTATATCGCCCGCGCGCATCTCACCATTCGGGATACCAGCCAGGCGGTGGATTTCCCGTTCAGCGCCATTATTAGTGGCCCGCCCGATGCCATATTTTCGGGCAGTGGCGAATTGCAGCTACGGCGTTCGGATTATGGCCTGGCACGGGGCGACTGGGCCGATACCCGGACCATTGGCGCGACCGTAAACATCAGGGTTACCATTCGGGCCCTAGCCGCAGCCGGGCCCTGATCGACGGGGCCATTCCGGGTTGTGCGACAGATCTAGCGGAGGTAAAACATGAAACCCTACACCAAGCGTGAATTTATGTACGAATGCGCTATGCGCGCACTCCAGGGCAGCCACGCGAACCCCACCCAGCAGGCGTCGATAGCCTCCATGGTGCGGGACGCCGAAAAGCTCTGGGAGGAGTTACAGGAATGGGAAACCCGCCAGGTCCACCTGGACGACGACCTGCCCAGCATCAACTGAGCATGCGGGCACCACGCCACGTCCTGATCACGCTGGCGCTTTCCCTGTTGCTAATCGCCAGCGGCTGCAGCAGTCTCGGCTACTACCACCAGGCCATCACCGGGCACCTGGGCTTGATGCTGCAACGCCAGCCAATTACGCGCTTGCTGGAATCGCCGCAGACCGACCCCGAATTAGCGGCGCAGCTTCGCAAGATCGAGGGGCTGCGAGAATTTTCCCGGCAACGACTTGGCCTGCCCGGCGGCGGCCAATACTCCAGCTATGTTGATATCCAAAGGCGGTATGTAGTGTGGAATGTATTTGCCGCGCCACCATTGTCCCTGCAGCCGAAACAATGGTGTTATCCGGTTATCGGTTGCGCCAGTTACCGCGGCTATTATTCGCAACGTCAGGCGCGTCGCTATGCCGCCACCCTGGCTACTGCCGGTATGGATGTCTACGTTGGGGGTACTACCGCCTATTCGACCCTGGGCTGGTTCGATGACCCGGTGCTCAATACCTTCGTCTATCGCCGCGATGACCAGCTGGCGGACCTGGTATTCCACGAACTGGCGCACCAATTACTCTACATCCCTGGCGACACCGTATTTAACGAGAGCTTCGCCTCTCTGGTGGCACGTGAAGGGGTGAAGCGCTGGCTTGGGGAGCAGGACAACCCCGCCGGCTACGCGACGTACCTGGCAACGCAGGCACGCAAACAACAATTTATTGAACTGGTCACGGAGTATCGCACGCAACTGGCCGAGCTGTATGCGACTGCGCTGCCCGAGGCCGACAAACGGGCAGAGAAGGGCCGAACCATCGCTGCTTTAAGAGCGGCTCACCAGCAACTTAAGGCCAATTGGGGAGGCTCCTCCCCGTACGAAAGCTGGTTCAGCCAGGAGCTAAATAACGCGCAACTCAATACGGTCGCGACTTATTACGAACTGGTTCCTGCCCTGGCTGCCCTGCTGGCCAGCCATGATAACAACCTCGTCGATTTTTATGCGGCCTGCCGCTCACTGAAGGCGTTGGATCTTGCTGAAAGGCACGCCCGATTGCATGCCATCAAGACTGGCGCCACGCCGATCGACCTTGCTGCGCACCCGGATCGCCCTGCCCCGGAAGGGAGTGCCGCGATCTCCGACAGCTTGCGTCACGCCGCTCCTGAAACCACGGTTTTCTACATATACGAATGATAACAATAAATTTTTATGACTAATCTCGAATCGCGGCTAAGCTCTGCGTTGATCCTGCATCGCTGGTGGCTGAGCCTGGTTGCGCTGCTATGCGTCGGCCTTGCGGCCAGTGGCGCCAGCAAACTCGTTTTCACCAGCGATTACCGGGTGTTCTTTAGCGCGGATAACCCTCAATTGCTTGCCTTCGAGGAAAACGAACGCACCTACACCAAGAACGACAATATCCTGATCGCCATCGCGCCGGCCAACGGCGATATCTTTACCACGCAGAACCTGGCAATGCTGAAAGCCCTCACCGAGCGCGCCTGGCAAACGCCCTTTTCTACCCGCGTGGATTCTCTAACCAACTTTCAACACACCGCGGCCGAAGCCGATGACCTGTTGGTCCGCGACCTGGTGGGCGAGATCGAAAGCCTCTCCGCAGAGGACCTGGAGCGCATTCGGCACATCGCGCTCAATGATCCCCGGCTGGCGAATAGCCTGGTATCTCCCTCCGGGCATGTCGCCGGGATCAACATCTCGGTGCAACTCCCGGACGATCCGGTCGCCGCATTCCCGCAGGTAGTCGCGTTTGTGCGCGGTTTGGCGGCTGCAGCCAGCGCCGACGACCCCGGGCTAAAAATTTATCTCTCGGGACTGGTGATGCTTAACAACGCCTTCAACGAAGCGGCGGTGGCAGATGCCTCCACTCTGCTGCCGCTGAGTTTTGCCGCCATGCTGGTATTACTGGCGATCCTGGTGGGCGGATTCTCCGCGACTGCCGCCACGCTGGTGGTGGTTGCTGCATCCATAGCCGGGGCGCTGGGGCTCTGTGGCCACCTGGGAATCCCGTTGACCAATGCCAACACCAATGGGCCGCTGATCATCCTTACGGTAGCGCTGGCTAACAGCGTGCATATCGTGGTGAATTTCGTTCATGCCATGCGCCGAGGCGAGGAGGCTCGCAC
>CAMYKE010000276.1 GCA_947258895.1 uncultured Pseudomonadales bacterium
TGTCCCTGGTTCCGGAAGCTTGATAGTTCCACTCGAAAAATTGATTAATTTACTCAATCCGCGCAAACTACTGAGGCTTTTATCAGTTCGTCTTTGGACGGGGATTCGGCCGTATGGCAACAGTACAGTTAGATCTGGAATTTTTGTTGAAGGCGGCCAGGAAACTGGGTTTGAACGTTGATGCCCAGGCTCAAAGAGTAAGAGAATGCAGTAAATCCGGTGGTGAACGGGGCATCCTGTTCGAAGAGTACCTGGGCTGGCTGGCGGACTGGGAACAGCAGTCAGGGGACAGCCAGATCGGACTGCGTATGGGCGAACGGCTGGAACTAAGCGACTTCGGCAGCGTTGGCCATATGCTGCTGTACGCCTCGAGCATCGAGGAATTCATGGCCTTTATTATTCAATACGAGCCCCTGATCTCGCACGAGAGCAGATCTCGATATCTTCCAGGCGCTAAAACCAGCCGCCTGGAATATCGTGTAGAGGGCTCTCCCAGCAAGTTGGCAAAACATGATATCGAGCTCACTTTCGCTGTTTATACCGCTGCGCTTCGACAGTATATCGGGGATGACTGGAACCCGGTGAGTGTCGGCTTCGAGTATTCCCGGCCCGATAATACCGATGACTACCGCGGTCATTTTGGGGAGAACCTGTTTTTTGACCAGCCGGTTAGTCATATCGAACTGCAAAATGACATACTCGGTATCCGCATCAGGAATATTGACCCCGATTTGCAGCAGGTAGTCAGGCAGTATGTAGATGATCTGCTGACACAGTCACCCAAACGGGACAGCGTCTACGAACAGGTACGTGCCATAGTCATCGCCTCTATCGGCAAAGAGGCAGTGACCCAGGACACCGTGGCAAAGCGCCTCTTTATGTCTCGGGCAAGCCTGCAGCGGAGCCTGGCGGCAGAGGGCTGCTCGTTTCGCAAAGTTCGCGAGGAAGTGATCTACCACCTTGCGCGACAGGCTCTGACCAACACTCCCTCAAGCGTCAGCCAGATCGCTCAGATGCTTGGATACTCTGAGTCCAGCGCATTCAATCATGCCTTTTTGCGCCTCAGCGGCGGCATGACTCCGTTACAGTATCGCAAAAAGGTTGCCCCGCCCCGGGTAATGCCGCCGCCGTAAACACCAAGCTCGCCGTAACCAAAATTATCCATGTTGATCAACACGATATTAGGCTTGCCGGCTGCCATGGCTGAGCCAGCCACTGCTATAAGAAAATGCCCTGCAACAAACGACAGTGCCCTGAGCACTCTTTTAGGGATCATCTGTTACTCTCTCCTTCGTCCCGCCGGGGCGTATACCAAACCGGCGACGTATAAGCCCGCTCACGGGTGACCATGGGCACATCCTTCGCGAGGTTCAGCCCATAGTAGCTGGCATCGTAGGCCGTCCAGCGGGGCGTGGGAATTTCGAGTACCCGTCCGTAGTAAAAAGCCCGCTCACTGGAATCAAAGTCCGGGTCTTCCCAGACCGCGATCAATTCACTGGCGCCGATGCTGTTGCTGTAGGTCGCGTTGGCCACATCAACGGTGTTACCCACGGGCGGTAGATTACCCTCCTGATCCGGCTTGCGCTTATCCGACCAGGTCACGTTGTAGACTTTTTCATATAGCTCTCCCTCGGCATCGAGCCAGCCCTTGACGATCTGGTAGCGATCCAGATTGGCGCCAATGGGGTCCTTAAGCGCCGCCACCAGGAAGGTGGGCGACTTGCCCGCAGGCGCCTCGCCAAGCTCACCGCCCATGGGCACACCGCGCGTATAGCCCGCCAGTGCGGGCCTGCGGGTGTTGGCGTCGCTCTGCTCGAAATCCCAACCGGCAAACAGTCGCACTAGCATCCGTGGGCCCGTGGTGGCGTAGGTTTCGCGGCGCCGCATCGCGTCGAATATCGCCTCGCGGGTATTGTCGGTAGCCCATACCGCGGCATAGCCGGATGCGGCAATATCCGCGGAAATATAAGCTTTATCGACAAATTTTATCAGGGTGTCAGTTGCCCGCCGGGCTGATGGCTCTACCCGTGGCAACTTGCTGAAAAAATTATCTTCTGCCGCCGCTGCCATTCCCGTATGTGCATCGGTAGAGCCAATCATGCCGAAGCGATAGGGGTTCACGCCGACCTGCTGCTCGATGCCAAGTCCGATCTTGAGAGCCGAGCGTGCATACTCGTACTGCAGCATCTGCGGCTGTTTGGGGACTGTCAGGTTCAGGTTACCCTGGTCCCAGGTCTCGTAGTCGGCGAATTCGTCGTTGGGCGAGAGAAAGGCGTGGGTCTCGCCATCCCCTTTCATCTGGGTAGCCTCCATCACTGTCTCGTAGCGGGCCCGGGTCTCAGCCCACTCCCGGTTTATGGGGCTGCCGTCGAACTGGGTGTCCTGGTACATGCGGCCATTGCTCAGGTTACCGTTGTGGGGAATAGCCAGTAACTGCCCACCGGTATGGTCTTCATACTGCGCCATCCAGCGCCACAGGTCTTCCGGGTTCTCGCTGATAAAGCTCGAATAGGGAATCATCTTATTGGCTTTGGCCTCACCGTCACGATACAGCACGACCCGGTGCAGATTGTTACCCCCGACATTGGAAGACCATTCATAACCGATGAATGCGGTAAAGCGCCCCGGCTCGTTGAATGCCTCGGCGGCGGCGTTGTTGCTTTCCCAGATCGACCGGGTTAATCGCTCATTGGTCAATACCGCGGGCAAAGGCTCGCCTGTCGCTATCATGTTCACCATGGCGTAGTAAGGCTTGATAATCTCGTCGCCACCGGCCTTGAATTGTTCGTGCCAGGCACGCACGGTGGCATCGCTCATAACCTCGGGCAAGCCGTTCTTGATTGCCGACATGGTGCCCATATTCTCGGCATGATCAGCCACCACCAAAAAGTCCAGGGGCCGGCTGAGCCTGCCTCTGACACCGGTGGATGAGGTAACTTCCTCGCCGCGCGCAAATCGGTAAGCCTGTTCCGGCCCGAGCAGGGTGCCAAACGACACAGCGTCGAAGGACTGGGCGGTGTGCAGGTGGGTGTCGCCAAACAGTGGACGCTGCGGGAAGCCCTGCTCAACCCAGGGTGAATAAGGCTGTTCGGCCAGGTCTTGGGGCGCCGCAGCAGTGGATACCGCCGCCATCAGTAAAAAGCCGGGCAAGCACCATGAAACAACCGTTTTTTTCATACCAGCTCTCCTGATGGTAGGCACTGGCCTCCCAATTAGCCGCCGGGCATAACCATCACTTTACAATGGGTGTTGGGCTGCATTAGCTGGCTGAACATATCAGGCAACTGTTCCAGTGTTACTGTTGCCGTGACCAGCCCTGCGGTGTCAATATCGCCGGCGGCAATCCTGTCGAGCACGAAGGCGGCGTCGTCCAGGTGCCAGCCAAAAGCGAAAGCCAGTGACAGTTGCTTCAGCGCCGCCGTAGCAACTGTTATCTCCTCCGGTTCCATGCCGGTGCCAACGGCCACCAGGCGGCTGCCGCGGACTGCCATGTCGATCATGCTCTGCAAGATACCCGGCCGCCCGACGCATTC
>CAMYKE010000277.1 GCA_947258895.1 uncultured Pseudomonadales bacterium
TGGATCGCCGAAGCCAATCGCTTGCGGCATGCGGAATCGACTTTTGATCTGCAGCGCGAATCAGACTACGCCACACAATTGAAAACATTTTTCACGCCCGAATTATTTGGGGCCGAAAGAAAGGGCGGTGTGCGCAGCCAGTTACCCGTATTCATTGTGGGCATGCCGCGCTCCGGCTCCACGCTTGTTGAACACATCCTGGCCAGTCACCCACAAATTGCGGGTGCCGGCGAAACGATGCTGCTTCCGGAGACCGTGGCACAACTGTCGCGCTGGATACCCGAAGGCGGCGCTATGCCGGATGCCGTTCCCCGGATTTTGCCGGAGGCATGGACGGCGCTGGGAGACGACTATGTCAGCAAACTGCGGCAACTGGACGCCGATGCCGACAAGATCGTGGACAAGCAGCTTTTCAACTATACGCTGGTCGGCCTGATCCACCTGATGTTGCCGGAAGCGAAGATCATTCACTGCACCCGCCACCCGATGGCCACCTGCTGGTCTTGCTACAAGACTGCATTTCGAAATGACCGTGGTTTTACCTGGAGCCTGGCCGACCTTGGCGGCAACTATCGCCTCTATCAGGACCTGATGGCTCACTGGGAACAGGTAATTCCCCAAGCATTCCTGGAAGTCAGGTATGAGTCACTTGTCGCCGACCCCGAGAAAGAAACCCGGCGCATGCTCGATTACCTGGGCGTGCCGTGGTCCCCGCAGTGCCTCGAATTTTCCAAGACTTACAGGTCCGTCCGGACATCCAGCCAGGCGCAGGTGCGCAAGCCTGTCTACCAGACCTCTCTCGATCACTGGAAAAACTACGCACCCATGCTGGGTCCACTCGAGCGTGCGCTGGCCGGAGAATCAGGACCGGATCAATAACCCGGTTGCCTGGCATCGGGCAGCGCGCGGATTAATGCACCGATGTGCCTTTCGTAGTGCCGCCAGCGTTCGCACGATCCGCTATAGACCGGCTGGCGCACCTGCCAGCGACTCAGGGTGGAAACCTTCCTGGGGTTCTCGTGAGAGCGCAGGCAGTCTGGCTCCCAGTCCACACCGAGGAACGCCAGCATCGCCCGGATTTGTTTTTCCTGGTCGGCTACCAGGTCTTCGTACTGCAGGGTGTGAATGCGGCTGCCGGCGACCCGCTCCCAATGCTGCATCAGCCTCGCATAGCCCGAGTAGCGCAGCGCGATATCCTCGAGGTCGTTCGCGTAGTAATTGCCGGTCGCAAAATCCTGGAAGAATATCGACAGACAGGTATCCGTCGGATCCCGCCGGCAATGGATAAAGAGCGCTTCGGGGAACAGTGTCGCGATCAGCCCGACGTGCAGGTAATTGCCGGGAAACTTGTCGGTAACGTAACGCGCATCGCCGGAGAACGGGGCGAGTTCACCGAGGTAGGCCTCCCGGGATGCCCGCCGCCAGGCCGCGTCCTGCGCAGGCACCGCTTCGGGGTAGCCCGTCTCGGCCCGCCGCGAGAGGCCGTCCATAAACCCGAGTTCCCCCGCGCCGTTGATGAGGGAATGGCAACTTAGAATCTGCTCTGCCAGCGTCGTGCCCGAGCGCGGCATGCCGATGATGAAGACCGGCGTCGGGCCGGCACAGCCGGCACCAACCTCCGCCTCCGGCAAGTTCGTGAAGGACTTCTCTGTCCTGCGGACCAGGTCTGCAAACCTTTCATGATCATAGGGCGGCTGGCGCTCTTTCTTGAGCGCCTTCGCTGCGGAGTAATGGCGAAACGCCGCGTCGTATTCGCCGCAGTCGTTCGCCACCTTGCCCAGGCCAAAATGCAGCTTCTCGCAAGTGAAGCGAGACCTGCCCGGCTCCCCGAGCAGCTTCTGCATGCTGCGCACCAGCGGCTCGTCCATGCTGTCAAACTTCCTGAGTTCGACGACCTGCTGGTAAACCTCGACGAGCCCGGGATCCGCCAGCAACGCCTCTTCGAAGCGCTGACCCGCGCGTTCGAAATCCCCAAAAGCCATTTTCGCCATGCCCTTGCCGAACAGCGCAGGCGCAAAATCCGGGGCCTGGGCCAGCGCCTGATCGAAATACCTGTCGGCCTCGCGCTCACGACCCAGTGCAACCAGGCAGGACCCGATGCGCGTCTGGGCCTCCCAGGCCCGCGCCACGCCAAGCTCGATCGCCGTGCGGTAGGCGTCTATCGCCTGCTCCGGCCTGCCCGATTTCTCCAGGGCATGTCCCAGGTTGAACTGGCCGTCCGGGTACTGCGGGCGGGCGGCCACGAGCCGGCGCAGGTACGCCACCGCCTCTTTCGGCCTGTCCATGACCAACGCCAGCAGCCCTGCCTCCTGGATTGCCGCCGGCGTGTCCGGCGCCAGTTCCAGGGCACGCTTGAGGCGGCGGCCGGCCAGATCGAATTCCCCGCGCTGGCGCTCGAGATTTGCCAGCAGGCAAAGAGCCGGCACGAAGTCCGGCGCACTTTCGAGCAACGCCCTGTACATCCTGGCCGCCGTGTCTCTATCGCCGGCTTTCTGCATCGCGACGGCGTCTGCGAGCGCCGCCCGGAGGTCGGGCTGGTGATCCACTGCCGGTCAGCCCTTTCCGGACCCGGCCGCGCGGAAGCGAGACATCCATTCCCCCCGGGCTTCGAAGAAATCCTGCAGGCCGGCAATCTCTGCTTCGCTGAGGGCGGGGTTCCAGGTCTCAAATATGAGCACCACGCGGTCGCTGTCATCGCGATTCCAGGCCTCGTGCTCGAAACTGTCGTCGAATATCAGTACCTGGCCCTCCTGCCAGTGCCGGGTCTCCTCGCCGGCCCGCAGGCCGCAATCCTCGGGAATAATCAGACCGAGGTGGACGGTCAGGCGGATATTCATCTGCCCGTAATGCGGAATGATGTGCGCTCCGGGCTGCAACACGGAGAAGAAGATCTCTGGCATATAGTCCCTGGCCTGAGCCAGCGGCAGGCTGTCCAGTACGGACATGGTCACGGGACAGCGCGCGGCATTTTCTTCGATGACGCCCGCGTTATTTAAGTGGAAACTATTCCAGGCCTGTGAATCAGAGAGGCTGGAAAAGTCTTCACCTGCATAGCTGATGGCGTCCTTGCCGGGCGCCACGCCACGGATATATGGCTGAAAGCCCGCGCGTTCCGCGAGCAAGGCGTCCAGCTCACTGCGAATGCGTGGCGCTGCTTCCTCAACCCTTTCCACCCACTCGAACTCTTCTCTCTCGAACCAGGGACGGGCCGGCATGTCGGGAAAAAGCAGAAATGCCGGCCGCTGCAGGGGATGGCAGTAACGTTTGGCCTGTTCACCGCGCAGCGTGCGGAAGGCTTCTTCGAAGCGACTGAGGTCACTGCCCGGATAGCGGGCACGGGTTCGCGCCAGGGTCTGCTCGGACATGTCCCTGTAATACCTGCGCAGGACCTGGTTGGCATGACGAATCTCGGCGCGTACGCTCTCCGGCAGGCGCGTATCCTTATCCGCAGCACTCAGCCTGGGCTCGAGTAACAGCGCCTGCTGAAACGCCTCGGCCGCGCTCTCGTTCTGGTTCATTGCCAGCCGCACTGCATCCCGGGGTTCGTCTCGATCGTCCTTTTCAGATACAAGGCGGCGCCCGCCCTGTCGCCATTATTCAGGGCAAGTTGTGCAAGCCCCATGAGCGCGCCCGCGTGGCCGGCATCGACAGCCAGAACCGCCTTACAAGACCGCGCCGCCTCGCTTACCTTGCCAGCTGCCATGAACTCCATGGCCTGCCGGAACAAAGTATCCGCTTTCGACGCGCCCTCGCGATCCGGGTTCTCTTTACTCATAGGTGTGTGACCGGTTTGCCCCACTCAGCAAAGTGGCGTTTTTCGCTAGGTACTCGAATTTCCTGCATAAGCATGCGCGCGACTATGGCAGTTTGCCAATGGCCCCTGCCAGCGGTACCAGGTGTTCTTCGTAGTTGCGATACCGTGCTACGGAAGTCGCATACATCGGCTGGTCCACCTGCGCAAAGCTCGCGGTGTTCACCAGGCGATCCAACTCGTGGAACTTCAGGCAGGCCGGGTCCCAGTTCAGGCCGACAGATTCCACGAGCCGACGCGATTCGTCTTCCTGATTCGCAACCAGGGATTCGTACTGCAGGTCATGGATCGGGAGGTCACGCGTGCCTTGCCCATGCGTCATCAGGCGCAGGTACTGACGAAAATAGGCGCCGATATCCTCGAGGCTGTTGGTGAACGCCATGGAGGCGCTGGAGAAATTCTGAAAATAGCAGGACAGCGCGGTATCGCGATAATCGCGCCTGCAGTGGATGATCCGACAGTCCGGAAATATCAACCCGATCAGGCCCAGGTGCAGAAAATTATGCGGCAGCTTGTCGGTTACCCGCTC
>CAMYKE010000278.1 GCA_947258895.1 uncultured Pseudomonadales bacterium
GGTACCGAGCATATTACCCGTAACCCGTGACAAGCTGAGCAGCGAGGACGCTGTGCCGAGGCGTTCTTCCTCGACCGCACCCATCGCAGCGCTGTTGTTCGGCGTCGAAAACAGTCCATGCCCGATACCCAGTACCAGCAACGCAATCGCTACCACCGAGACCGGCGTAGCAAAGGATAGCCATTGCAGGATAGCGAGACCGATAGCGACCAGCAGGCAACCGCTCGAGGCGATGAACCGGGCCTGGTAGCGGTCGGACAGGCGGCCAGCAATCGGCGCGACGATCGCCATCAGCAGCGCTTGCAGCAACATCAGTTTGCCGGCATCGGTTGCCGACATACCGCGCACAAACTGGAGGTACAGGCTCAGCAGGAAAACCAGCGGGTAATTGGCGCCGTACATCAGGATGCTGGCTAAAACAGAGCGCGAAAATACGCGGTTGCCAGCCAGCACGGACAGCCGGATCAGCGGGTATCTGGTCACTTCCTGGTGCTTGAAAAACAATCCCAGCATGATAAACGCTGCCACCAGCGTAACAATTGCCGAGGTCGAGGGCAGGCCGGAAATCCCCACAAACAGCGCTAGCGACCAGGCGGCAAAGAGCAACGTCCCTATCCAGTCAAGTCTCTGGTTGGCAGCACCGCGCCATTCGCCCTTGAGACGGGTAATCAACAAGACGATGCCTGCCAGGGATAGTGGTACCGGAAAGAAAAATACGCTGCGCCAACCGATCGTTTCCGTCAGCCAGCCGCCGATTACCGGCCCACACGTTAATCCGAGGTACACCGCCGCCGAAGTGAGTCCCAGCGCGCCGCCACGCTGGCCGCTGTGAAATACCGAAGTTACAATCGCCATGGTGCAGCCAAAGATCATCGACGCTGCGACCCCCTGCAATATCCGGCTGACCAGCAGCCACTCGATGTTGGGCGCAATGCCGCAGCAAACCGAAAAAATTGCAAACAGGATGCTGCCTGTGAGGTACATGCGCTTGCGACCCCAGATGTCGGCCAGGCGTCCCACTGGCAGCAGCGTGATCACGTTGCTTAATAAAAATGCGGTGGGCACCCAACTGACCAGGATTGCGTCTGCCTGCAGGCTGCTTGCCAGCGCGGGTGTGGCGATGTGCACGGATGAAAGGGAGAGCGGTGTCAGGAAGGAACCGATACAGACGACCACGAGAGCCGCCCGGCGCGCAGCGCTGTTGTCGCGATAATACTCCCGGGTTTGCTGCTGGTTCAAGGGCTGGGCCTGTCGGTAGTAAAACCGGAACGGGGTTTAGTAACGATCGACGCGGTTGCTGCGACCAGCCGTTTGCCGGTCCCGTAATGACGAGACGGCGGTTCCCCGGCCTGGCACGCCGGTTCAATTAAATTTCTTTAAATGCTCGCGCGCTTCCTGTTCTGTCTCAAAAATGTGTGGTGCGAGCTGGCGGGACTCCAGTGCGTCCTCCAGTTTCAGGCGCAAGAAGGAACTGGTCGTGTAGCGGGTTACGCCGGAGTAATGCGTGCTGACTACGGCACGTACCATTTCCATGTAGGCGTCCATCACATCCCGGGAGATCTCAAAATTATCGTAGTTCACCACTGCATCGACTTGCTTGCCGATCGGCACGAGTCGCGCTAGCAGTGCCTCGCGCAGTTCTTCGATATCCTCGATTGTAGTTACCCGATAGCCCTCGAGGTTGATGAAAAACTGGTTGGTCGCAGGGTTATAACTGATGCGCTTGTCGAGCGGCAGGTACAGCAGCTCATCCTTGATCAGCATCGGCTGGTCCAGGAATATGCGTTCGTCCATCAGTTTTGGCGGGGTATTGATCACCGGTTCGAACTGCATCAGGGAGAGGATATCGATCTCCAGGTCTACGCCGGGCGCGATTTCCAGCAGTTCCAGTCCGGCCTCCGTGAGCCGGAACACGCAGCGTTCCGTCACATAGAGTATCGTTTGTCCGCGGTCCGCGGCGTAGCGACCCGAGAAAGTAATCTGCTCGACCGCTTTGACAAACTTGCCGACCGGGCCATTGCTGTTGATGCGCAAACGGCCGTTTTCCACGAGCATATCGCTACCCGCAGTAAAGGTGCCCATGAACACTACCCGCCGGGTATTCTGGCTGATGTTGATGAACCCGCCTGAGCCCGCAATGCGGTCACCAAATCGCGACACATTCACATTGCCGGACGCATCGGCCTGCGCCATGCCCAGGAATGCGATGTCCAGCCCGCCGCCGTCATAAAAATCGAACTGCGCGGGCTGGTCGACTACCGCCTGGGTGTTGATCGCCGCACCGAAGCTTAAACCGCCGGCTGGCAATCCGCCGATCACTCCCGCCTCGGCGGTAAGCGTCAAGTACTCGAGGATTCTTTCCTCGTTGGCGACGTTGGCGACGCCCTCGGGCATTCCAATGCCCAGGTTGACGACGCTATTAGCGTGGAGTTCGAATGCGGCGCGCCGGGCAATCACCTTGCGTTCATCCAGCACCAGCGGGGGAATAGAATGCATCGGTACCCGCACTTCGCCACTGTACGCGGGGTTATACTGCTCGGAAAAGGTTTGCCAGTGGTGTTCGGGTTCGCTAACCACGACGCAGTCAACGAGTATTCCCGGAACCACGACTTCCTTCGCCTTGAGCGTGCCGGGTTCCGCGATGCGTTCCACCTGGAAAATCACGACGCCTCCGCTGTTGTGTACCGCGGTCGCGATGGCAAGACTCTCCAGGAATAGCGCTTCGCGCTCGAAAGTGATGTTCCCGGTGGTATCGGCGGTAGTGCCACGCAGCAACGCCACGTTGAGCGGGAATGCCTTGTAGAAAAGGCAGTCCTTGCCGTCGATCTGCATCAATTCGACAAGATCTTCACGGGTTTTTTCATTCATCTTGCCACCGTCATTGCGCGGATCGACAAACGTGCCAAGGCCGACCCGTGACAGCGACCCGGGCTTGCCTGCCGCAATATCGCGATACAGGTGGGCGATGCAGCCCTGGGGCAGGTTATAGGCCTCGATTGCGTTGCTGCTGGCGAGTTTTTGCAGGCGTGGCACCAGTCCCCAGTGTCCGCCCACCACGCGTTTGAGCATTCCCGCATGGCCAAAGTGATCGACACCCTTGCCGCGACCGTCGCCCTGGCCGGCAGCATACACGAGGGTGAGGTCCCGGGGCGCCGCGCTGGCCAAAAAGCGGGACTCGAGCGCGACCGCCAGGCCTTCGGCAAAACCGATACCGACAAAGCCCCCGGTGGCGATGGTATCCCCGTTGCGAACAAGTTTTACCGCCTCGGCGGCGGTAACCACCTTGTTGCGGGTCGGCGCTGCGCCGTGTTTATCCAATGCTCAGCTCCATGAATAATCTCCCCTGGTGACTACTGGTGATCGTCGCGGCGGCTGCTTGCCTCGGGACCGGTGTTACCTGTCTTCCCGGGTGGATTCAAGCACTTCGCCCTGCACCGTTTTCATCGTCGTATCGCCCTGCGGGTCGAGTTCGACCAGGTCGATGCGAATCATAATACCGAAGGCCGGGTTGCTCCCCGC
>CAMYKE010000279.1 GCA_947258895.1 uncultured Pseudomonadales bacterium
CGTTAATTGCAGCGTAAGGATCAGTGCAAACCGGAAATATAACTCGCTACTGCCTCGATCTCCTGATCCTTGAGATTCAACGCCACGTTTCGCATGATTTTCGAATCGCCATCATTGACACGCTCGCCGGCACGGAAGGCCTTGAGCTGTGCCGCAACATAGTCGGCGTGCTGACCACCCAATTTGGGGTAGCCGGCGGGGCCATTGCCTGAGCCGGTGGGAGAGTGGCAGGCCGTACAAGCGGCCACTCCGTTGTCCTTGTTCCCACTCCGATACAGCTTTTCTCCCACGGGTACCAGGTCGGCCTTGGCGGCGCCAAGCGACATGTTCAGACTCGCGAAATAAGCCGCGATATCGGCGAGATCCTGGTCTGACTTATTATCAAGTTGGCCAGCCATCAGCGCTATGGGACGGGTTCCACTCTTGACGTCTCTGAGCTGCTTGAGCAGGTATTTCTCATTCTGGCCGGCGAGCTTCGGATACATCGCTAATGCACTATTGCCGTCCGCACCGTGACACCCTACACAGGTCACAGCTTTATTCTTCCCCGCCTGCGCGTCGCCCCCTGCAACCGCCAGACCAGATACGCACAGCATACCGATTAGACCCACTACTAACTTTATCATGAAGTTTTCCAGTTTATTCGAGGTGATGCCTTAGTCTATTTGTCACTGCCGCCTGGCTATTTGGGCAGCATGTACCGTATCAGCGCCCTGAAATCGTCGCTCGCGCAATCTGCACAAAGCCCCTTCGCCGGCATACCGCCTTTGCCCAGAGTGACCGACTGAACAAGCCCTTCCAGCCCGTTTTTCATTCTTGGCGCCCAGTCCGTGGTGCTCCCGACTTTGGGCGCCATCATGACGCCTGGGATATGACAAATCCCGCATGTCTTGGTAAACGTTTTCTCAACCTCTAATGCGCTGGCATTGGTTACAGCCGAGGCCAGAAGTAAAGCTATAATAATCCTGTTCATTTCTCAACAACTCCAGTCAGACTTATAGAAAAATACGGGTGTTTTCGCAGCCAGGAAGCGTTGCATCACCGGCAAATCTAAAGTCTAGACCACGGCGCAGTATATACCATTAATGTTGTTAACGGGAGTCAGCAGCGCGCCGCAACATTTAACCCAATCAATATTCGGAACGCGACACTACCATAAAACCTCGCCTATAATGCGCGCATGGCGCCTACCGACACTTTTATCCTGCAGCAAACCCGGTTCTTGTTCAGCGCTGCCAAAACGAGCCAGTTCGCAAGCGATAGCGGGACGGAAGTGGCCTTTGCGGGTCGCTCGAACGCCGGTAAATCAAGCGCGATCAATCGTATTGCCTCGCAGTCAAAACTGGCAAAAACCAGTAAAACTCCGGGTCGAACGCAACTAATCAACTTCTTCCAGGTTGCAGACTGCAACTGGCGCCTGGTTGACTTGCCGGGTTATGGCTATGCGAAAGTTCCGGTTTCCATGAAGCATGCATGGCAGGATCTTATCGATGCTTACCTGAGGGAACGCCATTCACTGCAAGGAATATTTCTGATCATGGATATTCGCCACCCGCTGACCGAATTCGACGTAACCATCCTGGACTGGGTTGCGCAATCCGGCCTCAAGTGCCACATACTCCTGTCCAAGGCCGACAAGCTAAAGCACGGACCAGCGAAATCCACCCTGCTCGGCGTTCAACGCGCGCTTGAGGTGTACCCCGACGCGTCCGCGCAATTGTTTTCCGCCACTACCGATATTGGGTGGGAGCGGGCGAGAGAGCAACTCCTGGCCTGGCTACAGCTCACGGCATAGCTCGCAGAGGGCATTCTGCGCAAGCACCTCTGCGTTGGAGAAATATTCATTCGCGCGAGATGACGGAATTTGGATCAAGGTTAACGCTCGCTCCTGCGGCTCCGACCGCCAGGGATGGCGGAAGTGTCGATCATGCAGGAGCAATTATCGACCATTACGTCCCTGTATATAAAAAAGCCCCGCATGTCCTTGGGGGAGACACAGGGGGCCAAATCTCCGGTTCCTGTGGGGGAGACCCGGAGATGTCAGGACTGGAAATAGAGGAAAATTCAATTACCAAACCAACAGATAATAAGACTGGCACGCGTACCGTTAGTTCCGCGCACGACAGGTTGTTTTGAGAGCTGAATAAGGCCTAATGCGCCTCATCCCAGTTATCGCCGCTGCCAACGTCAACCACCAGAGGGACATCCAGCTTAACGGTATCGCTCATGTACTTTTTCAAGTCGCGGGTTACGCTGTCCACGGCGCTTTCGGGCGCTTCCAGGACCAGTTCATCGTGAACCTGCATCACGATATGGGCATCCAGTCGGCTCTTGCCCAACCAGTTGTCGACGGCAACCATCGCCTTCTTGATAATGTCCGCCGCCGTCCCCTGCATCGGCGCGTTGATCGCAGTGCGCTCTGCGGCCTGCCGTTGCATGCCATTTCCGGAACGAATGTTCGGTAAATACAGCCGTCGCCCGAACAGGGTCTCGACATACCCAAGTTCCGCTGCCTGCTGGCGGATAGAGTTCATATAGGCCAGCACCCCGGGGTACCTTTCGAAATACAGATCGATATAGTCCTGCGCCTCCCTGCGATTCAAGCCCAGCTGGCGTGCCAGCCCAAATGCCGACATGCCATATATAAGGCCAAAATTGATCGCTTTCGCGCGGCGCCGCTGCTCATCGCTGACCTGGTCGAAGGATACTTCAAACACCTCCGCCGCGGTCGCCCGATGCACATCCAGGCCCTTCGCAAAGGCCGTTTTCAACCCTTCATCCCGTGACAAGTGCGCCATGATGCGCAACTCGATTTGCGAGTAGTCTGCCGCGATCAGTTTGTAACCCGGAGGTGCAACAAAAGCCTGGCGTATCTTGCGCCCCTCCTGGGTGCGAATCGGAATATTTTGCAGATTCGGATCAGAGGAGGATAGGCGACCGGTCGCCGTCACGGCCTGGTGGTAGGAGGTATGAACTCGCCCGGTTTGGGGACAGACCTGGCGGGGTAATTTATCGGTATAGGTAGACTTGAGTTTGGCGAGGCCGCGATGCTCAAGGATAATCCGGGGCAGGGGATAATCCAGCGCCAGTTCCTTCAACACGTCTTCCGCTGTCGACGGCTGTCCTTTGGGCGTCTTCTTGAGCACCGGCAGGTCCATTTTTTCAAAGAAAATAACCTGCAATTGCTTCGGCGACGCCAGGTTGAATTCCTCTCCGGCGAGTTCAAAGGCCTGGCGCTCGATGTCTGACAGCCGCATGGCGAGTTCCTGGCTGTGGTTTTGCAGCAACCGGGCGTCCAGCAAGGTACCGTGGCATTCGATGCGCGACAATACCGGCACCAGCGGCATCTCGATCTCTGCATACACTTTTTGCAGGCTTGGCTCCCCAGCCAGGCGCCTACTCAGATTGTCGTGCAGCCGCAGCGCGACGTCCGCGTCTTCCGCCGCATACGCGGCCGCTTGTTCCAGTTCGATGTCATTGAACGTGAGCTGCTGGGCGCCTTTACCCGC
>CAMYKE010000280.1 GCA_947258895.1 uncultured Pseudomonadales bacterium
CCGAGCGCATATGGAACGCGATCATGTCCTCGACCTATGATTTCGCCGAGCCCGGATTCATTCTGATCGACAAGGTCAACGAGATGAATAACAACTGGTTCTGCGAAAACATCCGCGCCACCAACCCCTGTGGCGAGCAACCCTTGCCACCCTACGGCAGTTGCCTGCTTGGCTCGATCAACCTGACGCGCTTTGTCACCCGGCCGTTTACCCGGGACGCCGCCTTCGACTGGGACGAATTCAAAAAGGCGGTCGCGGTCTTTACCCGCATGCTGGACAACGTGGTCGAGATTAACGGACTGCCCCTTGACCAGCAGCGCCACGAGATCGAGCACAAGCGCCGCCACGGCATGGGCTATCTCGGCCTGGGTTCCACCCTCACCATGCTCGGCCTGAAATATGGTTGCGCCGAGTCTCTGGATTTTACCGAGGAGGTCACCAAGCAGTTGGCGCTGGTGGGATGGCAGACCGGTCTGGATCTCAGTCATGAGAAAGGCCCCGCGCCGATCATGCAGGAGAACTTCGAAGTCACGGCGGAGCTGCTCAAGAAGCGACCGGAAATGCGCGACGATGGGTATACCATTGGCGATATGGTGCCGGGCAGGGTGCTGCATGCCAGGTACAGCCGCTACATGCAGCGGATCGCCGAGGCTGCCCCGGAACTGGTCGAGCAACTTGCCGAGCACGGCGCGCGCTTCACCCACCACAGTTCCATCGCGCCGACGGGCACCATTTCGCTATCGCTGGCCAACAACGCCAGTAATGGCATCGAGCCGAGCTTCGCGCACCATTATTCGCGCAACGTGATCCGCGAGGGCCGCAAGACCAAGGAAAAGGTCGATGTATTTTCCTTCGAATTGCTGGCCTACCGGGAACTGATCAATGCCAGAGCCATGCCGTACTCCGAGCAGGCGGAAGAGCAACTGCCGGACTACTTCATCACGGCCGACGATGTCACCCCCCGGCAACACGTCGATATCCAGGCGGCATCGCAGAAGTGGATCGACTCGTCCATTTCCAAGACAGCCAATGTGCCCACAGACTTTGCCTATGACGAGTTCAAGGGTATCTACATGTATGCCTACGAGAAGGGCCTGAAGGGTTGCACCACCTTCCGTTTCAATCCGGAAGCCTTTCAGGGAGTGCTCGTGAAGGAAAAGGATCTCGAAAATACCACCTACAAATTTACCCTGGAAGACGGCTCCCAGGTCGAGTTCAAGGGCAACGAAGAGGTCGAGTATGACGGCGAAGTACATTCCGCCGCCAATCTGTTCGACGCACTCAAAGAGGGGTACTACGGCAAGTTTTAGGGACTGAGCGAGCGCACGCCCGCCACCCGTCGGCCGCGAAACAGGCGCCGATTTCGTAACGGTCACGAATTTCAAATTAATGACGCTGCGACGCCAGATATCCAGACACACCCCGGGAGAAAAGTAGCAGGGAAGCGCCGTAGGCGGACAGGGATCCGTTTGCGGCTGCGGCTTGTAAACACTTTCCGGCAGCCTGGACACCCGACACACCAGAGCAGCAATTGCACGAGGAGCCAACTGATGGCCATCAAGATCGAAAAGAAGATAGTTGATTACAAGGTAGTCACCGAGGAAGACAAACAGCGCGAGGAAGCGGCGGCGGTGGAAGCCGAAGCCAAGGCCGAGGCGGCTGCGGAGGAGGAGCGCCAGAGTAATATCATCCAGATGCACGAAAGCGTCGAGCGCCCGGATATGCTGGTCGGTTCCACCTACAAGATCAAGACACCCGACTCCCATCATGCGATGTATATCACCATCAACGATATCATCCTCAATCAGGGCACCGAGCACGAACAACGGCGGCCGTTCGAGATCTTTATCAACTCCAAGAACATGGAGCATTTCCAGTGGATTCTGGCGTTGACCCGGATCACCTCGGCGGTGTTCCGCAAGGGTGGCGACGTCACCTTCCTGATCGACGAGATGCGCGCCATCTTCGATCCCAAGGGCGGGTACTGGAAAAAGGGCGGCCGCTTCATCCCTTCGCTGGTCGCAGAAATTGGCGACGTGATCGACGACCACCTCAAGCGCATCGGCATGATCAAGAGCGAAGAGATGACCAGTACCCAAAAGGAAATCCTCGCCGAAAAGCGTGCCCAGTTTGAAGCTCAGGCGGAGGAGGTGGCCGCAGTCGCAGAAGTACAGGCCGACGGCGAAGGCCAGTTTCCAGCCGGCGCCAGCCTGTGCAAGAAATGCAGCACCAGGGCCGTTATCCTGATGGATGGTTGCATGACCTGTCTGAGTTGCGGTGATTCGAAGTGCGGATAGGCGGCAACCGACTTACATTGAATCAGCAACGGGTGAAAGTACGAATTACGTAAGCAGTAGCAAGTAGCTAGCCCCCGGAGAATCCTGCCTGCACGATGTTCTCCGGGTTTTTTAAAGGGGAAGGTGAGCATCCACTCATATTCCCCTTTTTCTTTTCACAATCAAAGGGGTCAGACTCGATTGATTTAGGCTTCATGTTGGAGTAGGCTATAGCAATCATTAACAACGCTCCGATTCGCTCATGGCTCGACTTCCCCGATTCGTGATTCCCGGCCAGCCCCAGCATGTGATTGTGCGGGGCAACAACCGCGCTTCGATATTTCGGACTGAAGGGGATTACCGTTTCTATCTGGAAAAACTCAAACAGGCTTGCGACAAGCATCGTTGCGATGTCCATGCCTATGTCCTGATGACCAACCATGTCCATCTACTATTGACACCGCAGGCGGAGCAGTCGATTAGTAAAACCCTGCAAATGCTGGGGCGTTACTATGTCCAATACTTTAACCATACATACCAACGCACGGGCACTCTCTGGGAAGGCCGTTACAAAGCGACATTGATTGATTCAGAGCGCTATCTACTGACCTGTTATCGTTACATTGAATTAAATCCGGTTCGGGCCAAAAATATGGCGACACATCCCTCGAAATATACCTGGTCAAGTTATCGCTTCAATGCGCTAGGACAAGCGGATGATATTGTGACACCACACCCGGAGTACTTGAAGCTGGGGAATAACCCGGAAGAACGCCAAATTGCTTATCGAGCGCTATTCAAAACCCGCATTGGAAAAGAGGCTTTGGCGGACATTCGGGAATCAACGAACAAGGCATGGGTGCTAGGCAGCAACGAGTTTAAGGAACGAATTAAGCGGCAGCTAAAACGCCCGGCATCACCTCGAACAAGGGGTGGCGACCGGAAGTCATTGGATTATCGAGAAAGGAAAAAATCAATCGAACCCGAGCCTCTTGATTAGCAGGAGTGAGGAAAGATGATCAAGTTTGTAATGTGTATTACACGACATCCGGCTATGACCCGCGATGAATTCAAAGATTACTGGAAGAAGAAACATGGCCCGTTCTTCATGAAGAACGCCGGAGCCATGAGGGCTAAGAAATATGTGCAATCATCCAAGAAACTCCTTTGAATGAAGGATTGAGGAACTCCAGGGGCATGCGCCCGGAATATGATGGCATTGCCGAGGTATGG
>CAMYKE010000281.1 GCA_947258895.1 uncultured Pseudomonadales bacterium
CATAGCCTACGGCGCCGCGCACCAGCGCGGTTATCTGGTCGATCTCCGCCTGCGGCCAGGGTTGACTGATTTGCTCCCCTTCCTCGTTGGTGCCGATGCGGTTATCAATCACCACGGCGACCGACAAACGCCTGATTTTGCCCTGTTCATGGCGGGTATAGCTGACACTTCGATCGATCTCGTAATTGCGCGTCGCCTGGTTGCGGGTGCTACCCGGGGCGCGCGCGGTGGCAGCTCCCGTCTCGGGATCCAGCGCTTGCTCCGGCACGGTCGCGGCGCCCGGCGGCTGGTTTGACAGGGCGCCGGGCACGCCGCCGGTTTCGGCGCCCGCGGTACGTGCCTCCGCGAGAGTTTGTTCACTGCGCAGGATGGTTTGTTCGGGATTAAAGACTTCGGCAGTTTCTTCCAGTGCCGTGAAATCCAGGTCCGCCGACACTTCCGCCTTGTACCTGTCCATGCCCACCACCGGCTCGAGGATGCGCTGCAGCCGCTTCACCAGCACGTCCTCGGTCTTGCGCACATACTCAAACTGGTGAGCTGCCCGCGCCGCAGTCTCGGACTCGCCCTGATCTGATAACAGGCGGCCATTCTGGTCGACGATGGTCACGTCCGCAGCATCCATTTCCGGCACACTGGAGGCGACCAGGTTGACAATGGCTGCAATCTGCTCGTCCTGCAGGCGGCGTCCCGACAGCAATTCCACGAACACCGAAGCGCGAGGCTTGCGATTGTCGCGCACGAACACCGATGCCTTGGGTATCGCCAGGTGCACTCGTGCGGTGCGCACGCTGTTAAGGCTGGCAATGGTCCGCGCCAGCTCACCCTCCATGCCGCGCCGGTAGCTGATGTTCTCCATAAACTGGCTGGTGCCGAGGCCCTGTTCCTTGTCCAGCAATTCAAAGCCGATACTGCGGTTATCGGAGATCCCACCGGCCGAAAGTTTCATCCGCGCGTTATACAGGTGCTCCGACGGCACCAGGAGGCCACCACTGCGGGTATCGATTTTGTAGGGAATTTCATTGCCCCGCAGGATGTCCACGGCCTGGGTCGCATCAATATTCGACATATCTGCCAGCAGGGGCGAATAATCCGGTTCCTGGGACCACAACACGACGGCAAAGCCGACCGCAATGCTGGCCGCCAGCCCGACCAGCAGGCCAGCCTGACGCAGCAGGTTGAGGCCGGAGAATCCGGCTGCCAGGGCGTTGCCGGAACCGGAGCCGGAAGATTCAATATTCGCGGGTAGTGTCGCCATGCTCTGCTATTCCCTACTGGTAGCTATCTACACGGTTGTAAAATGGTCTGCAGTCACTCATCTCCGCCTCCATTACACCGGCATTTTCATGATATCTTCGTAGGCCGAAACCAGGCGATTGCGCACCTGGGTCATCGCCTGGAACGAGAGGCTGGCCTTTTGCATGCTAATCATCACCTGCGTCAGGTCCACCCCCGCATCGCCCTGTTCATAGGCGGTAGCCAATTCCCTGGCGGTTGTTTGCTGGTCATTCACGTTATTCACGGCACCGGATAGCAGCGCTCCGAAGTTCGGTGCATCCGGCTGCGGCGCGCCCTCAACCGGGCCACCGGGCTTGTTAATCTGGCCCTGTGCCTGCATCTGCAACTCCCGCATTTGCATAAGCACGCTATTAATGTCTGCACGTGTTGTCGTCATTGCATGGCCCCTGTCAAGTCGTTGTAACTCATTTTCCGATCTTCAATCTTCAAACCCGTATCAACCCGGATACGCCTGGCGCAGGTTCAGGGCGGCTTCCAGGTCGAAACCCGAATCCCGCATCTTCGCCATCTTGTAGCGCAAGGTCCGCGCGCTGATACCCAGTTTTTCCGCCGCCTGCTTCTTGCGTCCGCCCTCATGCTTGAGCGCGTCAATTATCAACTGGTATTCGTGTTCCTTGACACCACTGCCCAGCGGTGTGCCCGGCGGAGTCGCAAGTGGCTGCGGGTTTGGCGCGCTCTCCGCAGCGGCTGGCGTCGCTACCGGAACCGCTGGAGTGGCGGCAGCCAGCGGTTCGAGCAACAGGTCAGCAGCGCAAATTTGGTCGCCCGGCTGCATGATCAGGGCGCGCTGGATAACGTTGTCCAGTTCCCGGACATTGCCAGGCCAGGGATGGCCGAACAGTTTCGCAGCGGCATCACCATCGAGGCGCACGCCATTGCGGCCCATCTTGGCTGCATGCACCGCCAACAGCCGACGTGCCAGGGGTTGAATATCTGCGCGCCGCTCCCGCAGTGGCAACCACTGCATGGGAAATACACTGAGTCGGTAGTACAGGTCTTCGCGAAAACTTCCCGCCGCGACGCACTGCAGGAGGTCCCGGTTGGTGGTGGCGATCACCCGCACATCCAGCTTGATCAGTTTCTTGCCGCCAACCCGCTCCACTTCCCGCTCCTGCAGCACCCGCAGCAGCTTGGCCTGCAGGCCCAGGTCCATCTCGGAGATTTCGTCGAGTAATATGGTGCCGCCATCGGCCTGCTCAAACTTGCCGGCGCTGGCGCTATAGGCCCCGGTAAAGGCCCCCTTTTCATGGCCGAACAAGGTGGCTTCGAGCATATTTTCGGGAATCGCCGCGCAATTGATGGCAACAAAGGCGCGCCCCGCACGCGGCGAATGGGTATGAATATAGCGCGCCAGTACCTCCTTGCCGGTGCCACTCTCGCCGGAAATCAGCACCGTGGAACTGGTCATGGCCACCTTGTTCGCCAATTCCAGCAGCTGCTGCGAACAGGGCGCCTCGGCGACCGGGCTATCGGCGTCGGTGGCGCTGCAGGTTCCCTGCAGGTAACGCGACACCGCATCCACCAGTACTCGCGGCGTGAAGGGTTTGATCAGGTAGTCGACGGCGCCATTGCGCATGGCCCGCACGGCACTGGCAATGGCACCATAGGGGCCGTTCATACCACCCATGTTGACGTCGCTGATCACCATATCCACCGCGCGGGTTTGCACCGCCTCGAGCGCTGCCTCACCGGAGTCGACGGCCAGAGTCGCAAACTGCGCCAATTGCAGCGTGTCCGCTAGCGCCTCCCTGAGATCCGGATCGTCCTCGACGATCAATACCGTAGCCTGGCTCATGAGTTCTCCTCGCTGACGTTGCCGTTCTTAAGCGCCCCACCGCTGCCCGACTTTACCAGCGGCAACAGCAAAGTCACCTGCGTGCCCTCTCCGGGCCACGACTGAATTTTCATCTCCCCCTGGTGGGCCCTGATCACCGCCTGCACGACGGCCAGCCCCAGGCCGGTACCATGAGATTTGGTGGTAAAAAATGGCTCCATCACCTTCGCGCCGATTGCGGCATCGAATCCCGGACCATGATCCCGCAGCCGAATGGCGAGGTAGTCGTCGTTTTCGCAAACCAGCTCTAACGCCAGTATGGCCCCCTCAGCGACCGCCTGGATCGCGTTATTGACCAGATTCAGGATCGCACCCACCAGTGCGTCCTGGTTACATTGCAAGCGGCTGTCAGGAGCGCGATTGATAATTTCGACCGTAGACCCGCTCGACTCGAGGGGTGCTTCCATGGCGAAGGCGACGGCGCTCAGCAATTCGCTGGCCGTGGTGCGATCCGCCAGGGGTAATTCGGTGCGGGCAAAAATAAGCATATCCCGGACCTGTTGCTCAAGATGATTAAGGCGCGACATCAGCTTGCCGGCGAATCGCTGCTGTTGCGGTGGCGCGAGATCCGGTTGCAGCAGGTGTTCGCCATAGAGCATGGCCGCCGACAACGGGGTACGAATCTGATGCGCCAGCGATGCGACCATCTTGCCCAACGCGGACAGGCGCTGGTGGTGGCTGAGGCGTTCCTGCAGCGCCCGGGTCTCGGTCATATCGGTCAATACGATCAGCTGGCCCGGTTCGACCTCCAGCGAGCGAGTCGAGATACTTACCCGGCGCCCGTCGCGCAGCGAAACCTCATGGCCATCATCCATACGCGGTGCGAAGGCACGCGCGATGATATCGAGCCAGCGTTCATTCAGGAGCGGCTCGCCGAGGAACTCGATCGCCGCGGGATTGCAATCCTGCACCCGACCACGCACGTCTAGCAACACCACGCCCACCGGCAGGGTATTGAGCAAACCCTCGAGCCGCCCGGCGACGCGCTCCTTGGCGGCGACCTCGTGCTCATGGCGGGCTTCGGCGCGAGACAGCTCGGCGTTGAGGTCCGCCACCTGTTGCTGCAGCGCCTGGTAGGAGTCGCTGAGTTGTTGCGAGATCTGGGAGAAATATTCAAACGCAGCCGCCAGCTGGTGTTTATCCGACGCCGCGAAATTGACATCCAGCGGCTGCCCGTCCGGTTTCGCCACAGTCCCCAGCGGTATTGTGCCGCCCCGCTGCGCCTGGCAGGGCGCCGAACGGGAAAGCATCGCCACGGGTCGTCCCCCGCGCACCGCGGCCAGCGCTGTGCTCGCGGTGGTAGTGCTTTCCGGATACTGTTGAGTAACTTGCCTTGTCATCCTGCCAGCCTCTGCCATGATTTCGTTTGCGGGTGCAAACGACAAAAACATGACGGTTTTTTGGTTTGGATAGAGGTTCTGCAAGGAACGTGCCGCCTTTGGACCAAGCAGACGGAGTAGCGCCACACAGGCTGATACCCTTTATTATCCGGCACGATCACGGGTAGAATTAACCACTCGCGTTTCGACCCTCGCCACTAACGACAACTACCGGAGACCAGCTCCCATGCCCAATGACAATATGAATCCGGACGGAGAATTAGTACTGCGCACCCTGGCGATGCCCGCCGACACCAATGCCAATGGCGACATCTTCGGCGGCTGGATAATGTCACAGATGGATATCGCGGGTGGTATTTTTGCCAAACAGATCGCGCGCGGGCGCACGGTGACGGTAAGCGTGGATGCAATGAAATTTATACTGCCGGTCAAGGTAGGGGACGTGGTCTGCTGCTACGGCGAGCTAATCCGGGTGGGCAATACCTCGATCACCCTGGGGCTGGAAGTATGGATCAACCCGATCCTGCGCGAGGACCTCCCGGATGATTCCCGCCGCAAAGTGACCGAAGCGAACTTCACCTATGTTGCAATCGACAAGGACGGCAAGAAACGTAGCGTACCTAAATTCTAACCTGAGTCACGCTGCAGCCCGTACTTGCGCATCTTTTCCACCAGCGTGGTGCGGCGGATATTGAGCTTTTCCGCCGCGCGGGCGACCACCGAATTGGTGTCGCTCAGGGCCTGCTCGATGAGGTTCTTTTCCAGGGTGGTCAAATATTCTTTCAAATCGATGCCATCATCGGGCAGCAGAGGCTGGCTCGACAACGCCATTGCCCTATCCTCGGCCGGAGGCTGCGTCAGAAAAAAGTCCTCCATGCTGTCGTGTTCCGAATCGGCCCCGTAACGAAATTTTTCCGGCATGTCGTCAACGCCAACCACCGCGTCAGGATGGGTAATCGCCAGGCGCTCTACCAGGTTTGCCAGTTCCCGCACGTTGCCCGCCCAGTTGTGCTCACACAGCGAATGTATGGCGGAGCTGCTGAACTTCACCGAACCACGCTTCTCGGCCTCCATGCGAAGCACCAGTTCATTGAGCAATAACGGAATATCGCCGACCCGCTCCCGCAACGCCGGCATTTCGATAGGAAACACATTCAGCCGGTAATACAGGTCCTCACGGAAGTCGCCCGCTTCGATCATCTTCTCGAGATCCTTGTGGGTGGCCGCAATTATCCGCACGTCGGCCTTCATGGTGCGATTTCCGCCTACGCGCTCGAATACCCGTTCCTGCAAAACCCGCAGGATCTTCACCTGCATCGTCAACGGCATATCACCGATCTCGTCCAGGAACAGGGTACCGCCCTCGGCAATCTCGAAGCGTCCCGGACGGCTGTTGATGGCGCCGGTGAAGGCGCCCTTCTCGTGCCCGAACAGTTCACTCTCCAGCAACTCGGCGGGTATCGCGCCGCAATTGACCGGGACGAAGGGTTTCTGGCGCCGCGATGAGTTGTAGTGCAGGTTACGGGCGACCACTTCCTTGCCGGTACCGGACTCACCGGTGATCAACACGCTGACTTCCTTGTCGGCGACCTGCGCCATCAGCCGGCGTACCGCGCGGATACAATCGCTGTCACCCACCAGGCTGCGGAACAACTCGATTTCCCGATTGCTGGCGCTACCACGCATAATGTCGTATTGCTCACGGTATAACTGCGCCCGATGCAGGATAGCCAGCAATTCATTGTGGCTGGGCGGCATCGCTACATTCCCGATCACCATCCGCCGCAGCGTCACATTGATGGATTCGTCCAGCTCTCGGTCGCCGAGCAATACCACCGGCACGCCCGCATCCCAGCCATCGGCCGCCAGGCCATTCCAGTCCGCTGGAGTGGCGATTACGGCATAGCAACCCAGGAAATCGAAAATCACCGCGAGATCGTGGCGCTCGCGGACATCGTCATTGATTAGTAAGATCTTGATTTCTCTGCGCATTATCAATTTTTCGGGTTGAGCGGCTGAAACGGGGCGCCTGTGAAAATACGCGTAGCGCTGGTAAAAATTCACACCAAACGCGGCAGGAGCACGTTCAAAAATTTGACGAATCCTAAACTCGATTCAAGTAAATTTATACCACTATCCCGGAATGTCAATTTTGTGACGCGTATTTTCACGCGTAACGAGCGGTCCACGACCCGGTAGGTTAGCGGGTGCGCCAGAAGCGCTGCATCTCGATGAACATGAACGATGCCGTCCAGGTTATCAGCATCAAACCGGTAAGCGATTCCATCCCGACGAGGAACCGAATGTGGCCGATCGGCTCGATGTCTCCAAAGCCGAGGGTCGTGTAGGTAGTGAAGGAAAAATAGCTGGAGGCCAACAGAGAGCCGTCAAAATTGCCCTGCAGATAGCCAAATCCATCGGCCTGGTGCATGTAATAATAACCGACGGCGAAAAGCCAGATCTCGGCCACGTGCGCAATCAGGGCGCTGAGCACACCCACCAGGATTCGGTAGCGATACTGGATCTTCAGTCTGGGAATCAGCTGGGTCAGGCGATACAGGGCTTCGTAATGGATCACTACGGCGATGGCAACCATCGCCGCGACTATAAGGAATGTCAAAAGCATCGTGACCTGCTACCCCGTTCTGCTGCTAACCGGCCCACACCCGGGCATTGCGAAACATCCGTAGCCAGGCTCCATCCTCTTCCCAATCACGCGGGTACCAGGAATTTTGCACCGCGCGGAAAACCCGCTCGGGATGCGGCATCATGATCGTAACCCGGCCATCCCCGGAGCACAGCCCCGTAATACCCTCCGCCGAGCCATTCGGATTCAGCGGGTACCGGGTCGTCGCCTCGCCGTAGTTGTCGACATAGCGCAGTGCCAACAGGTGCTGATCCTTGAGGCACTCGATATCCGCCGGAGCAGCGAATTCGGCTCGTCCCTCGCCATGCGCGACAGCAATCGGCAACCGCGAGCCCTGCATGCCCTGCAACAGGATCGAAGGCGATTCGACTACCTCCACCATCGCCACCCGCGCCTCGAACTGCTCGGATTCGTTGCGCACAAAATGCGGCCAGTGCGCGGTTCCGGGAATCAGATCATGCACATTGGACAACATCTGGCAGCCATTGCACACACCTAGGGTAAAGGTATCGGGGCGCTCGAAAAACGCACTGAACTGGTCCCGGGCCCGGGCGTTAAAGCGTATCGACTTGGCCCAGCCCTCGCCCGCGCCCAGCACATCACCATAGGAAAACCCGCCACAGGCGGCAAGCCCGGTAAAGTCCGCCAACGCGACTCGTCCGGCGACAATATCGCTCATGTGCACGTCAACACTGGTGAAGCCGGCGCGATCAAAGGCGGCGGCCATTTCCACCTGGCCGTTTACGCCCTGCTCGCGGAGGATCGCAACTCGCGGCCGCACGCCAGTGGCGATAAAGGGCGCTGCGAGATCTTCAGACCGATTAAAGCACAACTCGGCATGCAGGCCGGGATCGTCCCGGTCGAGCAGATTATCGAATTCCTGCAGCGCGCAAGCGGGATTATCACGCAATGCCTGCACCCGGTAGCTGGTCTCCGCCCACCAGCGTTGGGCTTCGGCGCGATCCAGCTCCAGCACCGGGTCGTCCTTGAACCCCAGGCATAGCCGGTCATCTCCGGTCACGGTACCGATCACCTGGGTGCAGTCGCCCAGTCCCGCCGCCGTGAACTGGGTCAGTACCAGTTCGGTGTCTGCGCTGCGCGTCTGGATCACGACCCCCAGTTCCTCGGCAAACAACACCGCCGGCAGATCCGCGCTGGTTTCTGCGAGCCGGTCGAGCTCGACTTGCAGACCAGCGCGCCCGGCAAAGGCCATTTCAAAGAGCGTTGCCAGCAAACCACCATCCGAGCGATCATGGTAGGCGAGCAACAACCCGTCACCGAGCAGGCCCTGGACCACAGCCACCAGGGCCTTCAGGTCCTCGGGATCATCCACATCCGGACACCTGTCGCCCAACTCATTGTAGACCTGCAGCAGCGCCGAACCGCCAAGCCGGTCCTGGCCGCGTCCAAGATCAATCAGTATCAAGTCGGTCGCGCCCACATCTCGCCGCAGCTGCGGAGTCACGGTGTTCCGCACATCGGCAACCGGCGCAAACGCACTGATGATCAATGACAGCGGTGCGGTGACGCTTTTTTCGATATCGCCATCGCGCCACTGGGTGCGCATCGACATCGAATCCTTGCCCACCGGAATCGCAATTCCCAGCGCCGGACACAACTCCATGCCCACCGCCCTCACGGCGGCATAGAGCCGGGCATCCTCGCCCGGATGGCCGGCGGGTGCCATCCAGTTGGCCGACATCTTGATATTCCCCAGCGCCGTGATATCGGCGCTGGCGATATTGGTTACCGCTTCGGCGACGGCCATGCGCGCCGACGCGGGCGCATCGATCAATGCCAACGGGGTTCGCTCCCCCATCGCCATCGCCTCCCCGGCATAGGTGTCATAGGCGCTGATCGTCACCGCCGCGTCCGCGACCGGTACCTGCCAGGGCCCCACAAACTGGTCGCGCGCCACCATCCCGGTTATGGAGCGGTCGCCGATCGTGATCAGGAAACTCTTGCTGGCCACCGTCGGCAACTTCAATACCCGCTCGACGGCTTCGGCGAG
>CAMYKE010000282.1 GCA_947258895.1 uncultured Pseudomonadales bacterium
CGACGTGCGCGGCTCCATCCTTGGAATTCATACGGGCCTCAAACTCGCTGCAGCGCCCCTTTTTCCTGACCCGGGTTATCAATTCCTTGCAATCGGCCGCATCGCAGTACAAGCCGGGGGCATCCCGGGCGATGAGATCTGTCAATTCGATTCCCATCCAGTCGAGACATGCCTGGTTGGCGGCCTGAACAGTGGCGTCCCCAAGCCGAGTGACCAGCATGGGCTCCGGGCTGTTATCGAACAGGCTGCGAAACTTTGCTTCCGCGAGCTGCAGCGCCTCGCCCGCGCCGGATTTAGCGGTGATATCCGATATGCAAAGATGTGCCGCAACAATGTTCCTGGCCTTATCGTAAACCGGAGCGAAGCTGATGTTCAGGTAGCAAATACCCCTGGCGGGGAGATCCTGCCATTGTGACACCTCCACGGGGGTCCCGGAAAAGCAGCTGTCGATGCCCGGTTTGGCGAGTTTTTTGTATACCCGTTTGCCAAAGATCTTGAGCACGGGCATCGTGGCACAATCTCGCGTGCTGCGCCCGAAGGCGGCCGCAAATTCGGGACTTACTGCCGCGAAGCAGTAGTCGGGCGTGATGGTCGCCGTCATCGGCGAGTCATTGCCGGTTGCCGCTTGTGGTGCGTCCGGGTGCAATCTACTGGTCATTGGTAGCGACGTCTGTCATCCTCCCGGGCGTCCGGTCCGGGTAACTGCGCATTATTGCGCGGCCTAAATTCAAGCCTGTAGTCTAAATCTAGGCCATATTACCTATAACGCAACCTGTTGTGGACATTAAATGATTGGAATTATTAAGAAATTTTAGTATCTCGCGACGTTGGGCAGGAATTTTGAGGAAAAGGGCTCGATTTGGCGCCTGCGTGTCCCCGACTGTCCTCATATGCAAATTCCATCATGATCTATCTTTTTTCAGCTTAGCGGTTGATATGAAACGAAAAAGGTCTAGTATTGCGGTTCTTTTAGATCGACAAGCGACTGGATAGAGGAGTAGCCCGTGAACCAACCCAAAAGCAAGAATATTGTCTGGAGTCAAACGCAGGTAACGCCCGCACAACGCGAGCAAATCCTTGGCCACAAGCCTGCAACGCTCTGGTTTACCGGGCTCTCGGGCTCCGGCAAATCTACCCTGGCACTGGCGATAGAAACGGCGTTGGTGGATCGCGGGATCAATGCCTATATTCTCGATGGCGACAACGTACGCCATGGCCTCAATAGTAATCTCGGCTTTTCACCGGCAGACCGCACTGAAAATATTCGCCGGATCGGCGAGGTGTGTGCGTTATTTAATGATGCCGGGTTAATCGTATTTTCAGCGTTTATTTCCCCATATCGCGAAGACCGGGATCTGGTGCGCTCCAAGCATCCCGAGGGTGGTTTCATCGAGGTATTGATTGACGCACCCCTCGCAGTCTGCGAAAGCCGTGATGTGAAAGGTCTGTACCAGAAGGCCAGGGATGGAATAATCCCGGAATTTACCGGAATTTCAGCGCCCTATGAGGCTCCGGTTAATCCCGAGATCATCGTCAATACCGCCGAGCATGATCTGGATGCGTGCGTTGCCCAGGTGATCGAATACATGGAAAACAAGGGAATTATTCCTGCCAAGTAGTTGCTGGAGCGCGCCATGAAATACGAGCAGGAACTCGCGGCGGGAATCGCGGCGGTACGAGCGGCGGCATTGGTCTGCCGGGCGGTGCAAGCCAGCCTGGTTAGCGCGGCGACCCTGGAAAAGAAAGACAAGAGCCCGGTAACCGTGGCTGATTTTGCGTCCCAGGCGATCGTCTGTGCCGGACTCCAGGCGCAGTTCCCGAACGATCCGGTCGTGGGGGAAGAGGATGCAGCGGACCTGCGCGACCCACGGCAAGCCGAGCTGCTGGCCCAGGTCGTACATTATGCCGGCAAGGGTGTCGGCGCAGAGGTCGCGCCAAACCAGGCGCTCGCCTGGATCGATGCGGGTAACGGCGATGCCAGCGAGTCACGCTATTGGACACTGGATCCAATTGACGGCACCAAGGGCTTCCTGCGCGGCGAACAGTATGCGATTGCGCTGGCGTTGATCGAGGATGGCGAGGTCGTGGTCGGGATCCTGGGCTGTCCGAACATGCAGGCCAACGGCCAGTTGGGGGCATTATTCAGCGCCACCAGTTCAAGCCGATCGAGGTCAAACGCCCTCTTCGACGCGGCCGATCCGAGTGCCGAAATCCATGTTGGCCGGATCGAGGCTACCGCGCAGGCACGATTTTGCGAATCGGTCGAATCCGGTCATTCCAACCAGGATGAAGCGGCACAGATTGCTGCCGTGCTGGGTATCGAGGCCGAGCCCTTTCGCATCGATAGCCAGTGCAAATATGCTTCCGTGGCGCGCGATGATGCATCGATCTATTTACGGCTGCCAACCCGTGCCGACTACCAGGAAAAGATCTGGGATCATGCCGCCGGCAAGCTTATCGTTGAGGCGGCGGGTGGCAGAGTCACGGATATCCACGGTCAGTCCCTGGATTTTAGCCGGGGTCGATTGCTTGCTGCCAACCAGGGCGTGGTCGCCACCTGTGGTTCCATCCATGACCAGGTAATCAGGGCGATAAAGGAAGTGCGTGGCTAGTACTCTGACCATATGACAATTTAGGATTCAGCGAGCCGAGAAACGATTGCCCGCCAGGCGCGATTCGCAAAGAATGGCTAGCCCTTGCCAGGAATCGGAACAACGCGGGTGACCGCTTCTCGCGGTACCCCGCCAGCCGTGCCGGGTATCAAAACCAGTTACTCATGCAGGAGAAGTACAAATGATCAAACCCTACGGTTCCGAAGCACTGAACCCGTTATTTGTTTATGATTCGGAGCGCCATCACGCGCTGGCCCGGGAGGCGGAGGAGTTGCCTTCACTGCTACTGAACTCTGCCGCCGCCGCCAATGCGGTGATGCTGGGTGCGGGCTACTTCAATCCACTGACTGGCTACATGAACCTCGCGGATGCGCAAAGTGTGGCTGCCGATATGCACACTGGCGACGGCCTGTTTTGGCCGGTGCCGGTGGTCAACATCAGTGACGACGTTGCCGCTATCGAGGGAGCCGCTCGCGTGGCGCTGCGCGATCCGAATGTGGAAGGGCATCCGGTGCTCGCGATCCAGACTATCGAATCCGTCGAGGAAGTGAGCCCGGCGCAGCTGGAGGCGATGGCGGAGCAGGTTTTCGGTACTACCGATCCTGGCCATCCGGGTGTGGCAACCTTTACTGGCCTGGGCCGCTACGTGATTGCAGGACCGATCGAGGTACTTAACTTTAGCTATTTCCAGCAGGACTTCCCGGATACCTTCCGCACCGCGGTTGAGATTCGCAATGAAATCAAGGAGCGTGGCTGGGATACCGTAGTTGCCTTCCAGACCCGCAATCCGATGCATCGGGCCCATGAGGAACTGTGCAAGATGGCGATGGCGGCGGTGAATGCCGATGGCTGCCTGATCCACATGTTGCTGGGCAAGCTGAAGCC
>CAMYKE010000283.1:0-771 GCA_947258895.1 uncultured Pseudomonadales bacterium
GCCGGATCTTGCACGCTGTACGGAATTTTTCTCCTGCGGCTATAGCGACGGCTATCCCCTTCGTCGGAAAATCCCGTACACCGCACAATCTCTCGGCGACAATTCCAAAAATCGGTGAGATATGGCGGCTGGTGGATCTCGGGGCAGGTTTTCGGTTCCGCCGGTAATCCGGCCGGGCAGCCCCCAATCCGGGGCGCAAAATTTTCGGTCTCAGTCGCTATTATCCCGGGTAAATACTCGCTATCGGGCAGATTTCCACTATTCTTTCTAGTAAATGAACTTCTGCATAGTTGCGCGCGGAAACGCCGCGCAAGGGATCGCTGCATGCTCAAAAGGGTTACAGTTGCCGCAAAATTTAACGGAGTCGTGATTTTCCTGACGATTGCGGCGGCATTGCTTGTCTCCTATCTGTTGATTGAAAGGGAGTACCGGTTTCTTCAGGATCAGCTCCTGGGGGATACCCTGTCGCTGGTAGAAAACTCCTCCAATCAGCAAAAAGCCGCTATTTACTACCAGGATACCCGCATATTGCAGCGCTTTGCAGATACAGTCGAGTCGAAAGAAGCGGTCGATTATGTGGCGATCTATGACCGCGGTGGGAACCGGCTGGTGGAAAGCCACGATTCACTGGTTGAGAAAAGCAAGCTGCCGTCTTTTCCGGATGTGCGAAGCGCCGCATCCAAAATCAGCTCGTCAAACTATGCCTATATGGATGCCGCGTCCGGGCAGAAGTACCTGGATATCGTCACCCCATTGTTTTCCTCGGTCAGC
>CAMYKE010000283.1:881-6790 GCA_947258895.1 uncultured Pseudomonadales bacterium
CTCGACCGGATGCTGCGCGTCAATGGCACGGGCGAGGTCCGCGAAATCGCCACCATGCTGAACCTGATTACCCGTAGCCTCAGTTCCTACAAAACCAAAATGGACGTCGAGCATCATTTGCTGAGCCTGAAGGTAGACGAGCGCACCACACAGCTGACCAAAAGCAACAGGCAACTCAAACAGGCCATCAGCGATGCCAACAAGGCCAAGAACAGACTGCGCCAGCTCGCGTACTTCGATGGCTTGACGGTATTGCCGAACCGGCAATTATTTACCGAGCAACTGGGAATGATGCTGCGCATAGCGAAGCGGGACGAGCAACGCGTCGCTTTGCTGTTTATCGACCTGGACAATTTCAAACGCATCAATGATTCGCTGGGCCACAGCGCCGGTGACATCCTGCTCAAGGAAGTTGCATCCCGTTTGCGGACCTGCATCAGGGAGAGCGACCTGATTTCCCGCCACATCGATCCCGCGTCGGAAATCGGTGTATCGCGTCTCGGGGGAGACGAGTTTACGGTGGTCCTGAATGACATTGATCACGATGATACGGCCGGGATGGTAGCGGAACGCCTGCTCGCCGCGTTGGCAAGACCGTTGATGCTCGACGAGCATGAGCTGGTGATTACCCCGAGTATTGGTATCGCCATCGCCCCGCAGGACAGTGATAATGTGGACGGCTTGTTGCGCCACGCGGATACCGCTATGTACCATGCCAAGACGGCGGGCAAAAATAATTACCAGTATTATTCCCGCCATATGAATGAACTGGGCGTGCAGCGCCTCAAGCTCGAAACCGAGCTGCGCCGGGCCGTCGAGCAAAACGAGCTGGTGGTCCATTATCAGCCGCAGATCAACATTCATAATGGTGATATCGTTGGTGCGGAAGCGATGGTGCGCTGGCAACATCCGGAGTACGGGCTGATCCCCCCCATGAACTTCATACCCCTGGCCGAGGAAATGGGGTTGATCGTAGATCTCGGCGAGTGGGTACTAAGCGAAGCGTGCCAGCAAATGCAGTTATGGCGGCGAAAAGGGCTACGGTTGCCGAAGATGGCGGTAAACGTGTCCAGCCTGCAGTTTAACCATGCCTGGTTTATCGAGCGCATCAAGCGGGCGTTGAGCGAAACCGGGCTCGACCCGCGATTACTGGAGCTGGAGCTTACCGAAAGTGTCATCATGAATAATGCAGACGCCACCGTGGAGGCGCTGCATGAACTAAAAGCGCTCGGCGTTACCCTGTCGGTCGACGATTTTGGCACCGGTTATTCGTCGCTTAACTACCTGAACAGATTTCCCCTCGACGAGCTGAAGATTGACAAGAGTTTTATCGCAGATATCGATACGGATCACCAGAATGCGGCGCTGGTAGTAGCGATTATCGCCATGGCTAATAGCCTTGATTTAAGTGTGGTCGCCGAAGGTGTCGAAACCCGCGAGCAGTTCAGTTTTTTGCTCGACCAGGGTATTGAGGTGATCCAGGGCTTTTTGTTCAGCAAGGCACTTCCCGTCGAAGAGTTTGAGGCGCTGGTAAAGCGTTCTCCGTTCACCGCGCAAATTCTGGCCATGCCGGGACGCGATTCGAGCAAAAAAACGGTCGGTGCGCGCAGCTGATGGGGTATTGTAACCCCACCGAATAGCAACCAGGAGTTGCCTGATTCTGTTTCGGCCGAATGCTCAGCATCGGCTTATTGTCCAGTCCTGCCCCCTCTCAGGTTTTCAAGGTTTCGACGTTGCAGTACTATGCCACTGGGCACATCTCTTATGGCATAGACGTCATGCATGACTGCAAACTCCAATACCGGCGAATAAGATGATTTACCTCACACACGGGCTGGGCCGCCGCTTCGGTCGGCTGGTGGCCGGTTTGGGCAGTCTGCTGCTGGCCGGCTGTGGCGGCGGTGGCGATTTCCTGCAAAGTTTTCCCGGCACCTCGGTCGAGTCGTCAGGCATCAGCATGGGTATGGTTAGCGGGTTTGGCAGCGTTCGGCTCAATGGTCGGGAACTGGATACCGACGGCGCGACCTTCACCGTTAATGGTGTTGCCGCGACGCAGGCCGATCTGGAAGCCGGTCAACTGGTGCGCGTCGTCGTTGATTTTCGGGATGACACGGCGAGCAGCGTGACCTACGTTGACACCATCCGTGGTCCGGTGCAGTCCATTAATCGTGCCAGTGGCACCCTGAATGTGCTGGGTCAGGTGGTGGTGATCGATGCGCGGACATCCCTTGCCGGGATTACCCTCGATGCGCTGGTCGTGAATGACATTGTCACGGTGAGCGGGCTACGCAACTCCGGTGACTCCATCCTCGCCAGTTTGGTGCGTGTGAGCAGTAGCACGGATGAGTACCGGGTTGTTGGTCCGGTATCCGCTAGCGGTAGCGACAGTTTCCGGATCTCGGGTTTGCTCGTGGACTCGGCGTTGGCGAACGTAACGGGTTTGACCAGCGGCAGTGTCAGCGATGGCCAAATCGCGGCGAATTATGATGTCGGTACCAGCACCCTGGTGGCATCCGCACTGCTGGATGGCTTCGAACTGGCCGCGGCCGAGGACGACCAGGTGGAGTTTGAGGCCCTGATCACCACATTTATTTCGACCACCGACTTTGTGATTGCGGATCAGCAGGTGGATAGTGATCCTGCTACCACCTATGAATTTGAGGATGGCAGCACGGCGACCGGCAATGACCTGGGCCTCAATGTGGGCGTCGAAGTAGAGGGCACGCTCGACGAAGATGGCGACCTGCTGGCCACCCGGGTGATTATCAAGTCGCGCAACGAAGTTTGGGTGCGGGGTAGCGTCACCAATATTGATAGTGGCGACGAGCTCGTTGGCCTGCTCGGCGTCTCCTTCGAGTTTACCAGCTTGACGCGTTTCGATGACCAGAGCGGGGCGGGATTAAAGCCGTTTGAGCTCGCGGATATCGATCTGGGGGATGCGCTGGAAGTGCGGGCGTTCGTCAGCGGCAACAGGGTCGTGGCGAGCTTCGTGACCCGCCTGGATGCCACTAATGATGCGTTTGTGCGTGCGCGTGTCGAGGCGATCGACGGGAATAGTTTCGAGCTCACGCTGCTGGATACCGAGCTGGCGACGAACCTGGCGACCGACTTCGAGGACGAGAATGGCAATGCCGTGACACGCAGCGAGTTCTTTGACAGCCTTCTCGAAGTGGACGATCTGGTGCGCGGCGAGTGGGATAGTTTCAGCAGCGTGAATAGCCCCCTGGACCGGCTGGTTATCGAATAGACGATCCCTGCCCGAACTGCCGCGGCGCGTGCCGGCTCGCTTACTGAGGTTCCATGGAAGTCAACGCGGGGCCTGCCTGTTCCCGCAAAGCCTCGCTCACCTGGCTGGCCAGTGCCTGCGAAAACTCATTCAGTGCCCCATTGAGCGCGCCGACATAGTCTCGATAGCCCTTTCCGGAAACACGCTGCTGGTGGCTGCTGCGCCGGGTAAGCAGTTCCTTCCTGCCGTGCTCGCCGAGCAGGCTCCATTTGGCACGCAGCGTCACGGATTCCCTCAGTTGGCCGGAAAACTCTTCGATTACGATCCGCAACTGGTATTCGGGCCGATTGCGGTTATCCCAGGGAAATGACCAGATCCGGTCGTTGCCGAGCTGGCTGGACATGTTGTCGGTCAGCACCCGCAGTATCGCCTCCTGCAGGTCACCGGCCCAGATATTATAGGTGGCAATGCTAAGCTCGTTACCTTTCCTGAAGCTTACGATGCCGCGGCGATCGAGCATTTCCGGTAGCTGCAGCGGCCCGACCCCCAGGCTGATGGTCTCGGCTATTCCATCGCCTGTTGCAGCGGCTGGCTCGAGCGGCGTCAGCGAGTAGTAGCGCGTTGGAATCGAGTTGCTGGCGCAGCCGCTGACCAGTACCAGCACCAGCAGAATGGGGGTATGCCATGCTATGGGTTTATTCACTGCGTGCCTCGTTGCCCAGGAGAAAGGATTGGGGATACCGGTTCAATTCATCGGTCAATGCTTCCATGGAGTCGGCGGCCTCGCCTACCTGTTGCATCATGTCCAGCATCTCGTTATACAGCTGCGAATCCGGTGCCACCCCCTCCTCGAAGGTGCTCAGCGTCAACGTCAATTGCTCGAGGGAGTCCCGGGCAGCAGTGACGACGCTTTCCAGTTGCACCGATGCACTTTGCACATTCACCAGGGTTGCGTCGAGTTTGTCCGTGATCTGCGCGTCCTGTATTGCGGCGAGAGTCTGGTTCAGTTTCCTGAGGCTGCCGGCCAGATCCTTGCCGATGCGCTCGAAGGGGACCTGGTTCATCTTGTGCACCAGGTCGGCCGCCTGCCGGCTCAATTGCGCGTATTCTCCCGCCACCGTTGGTATCTCGTAGAAATGTTCGGTTTTAACGAGGGTGCCGCCCGGGACGCCGGTGTAGGCGAGATCCACGAACAGCCCACCCGTAAGCAGGCTGCCGGTTTTCAGCCGGGCCTTGAGCCCTTCGCTGACCATCAAACGGAGCCGATCATCGAGCTGATCCTTGGTAATATTGCTGCTCATTTTCAGGCGTTTGGGTTGCAGCGCAATCAATACCAGGATATTGGTTTCCCCGGAATCCTCCAGGCCAAATTCGATCTTGGCTACCTCGCCGAAGCGGATGCCCTTGAACTCCACCGGCGCGCCCTCTGCCAGGCCACGCACGGAATCCTTGAAGCGCAGGGCGTAGTAGTAGCTCTTGCGGAACGAGCCATCACTTACCGCATCACGATCGGGAAACAGGAAAAACTCGTCGCTCTGGTCGGCGGCACGCAGGTCGCCCCCCACGGCCGGAGAATCGAACGCTACTCCGCCGGCGAGCAACGCATTGAGGGACCCGATCCGCGCCTCGAAGCCACTGGCACTCAGTTCAATGCCCAGTCCGCTAACATTCCAGAAGCGACTGTTCTTGAGTACCAGTTCGTCATAGGGATACTCCACGAAGATGCTGATATGGATCTTGTCTTCCTCCTGCGCCAGGTCATAGTTGGTGATTTCGCCGACCCGGATCTGGCGGTGATACACCGGCGCGCCGACGTCCAGCGAGCGCAACTCATCGGCGATCAGGGTAAAGCTGGAGCCTGCCGTATCGGACCGCACCAGGGGCGCCTTGTTCAGGCCCTCGAAGGTACTGGAGAATTTGCCTTTGCGGCCCGGGTCCATCTCGATGTAGACGCCGGAGAATAACGTGCTCAGCCCGGACACCCCGGACAGCGAAACCCGGGGCGTCACCACCCAGAAACGCGTGTTTTCCGACACGTGATCGGCAATCTGACGGTCCAGTTCGGCCACGACTACGACGCTCTTGAGGTCGTCACTGATCTGCACGTCCTCGACCAGCCCGACATCGACATCCTTGTAACGAATCAGCGTTTTACCGGGAGCGACGCCGGAGGCATCGGCAAAGGCAATCCGGATGGTGGGGCCCTTCTCCAGCCACGCCTGCCAGGCCAGGACCACGGCAATAAGCAGCGCTATGACAGGAAGTAACCAGACTGGCGAAATCGCCCGGGTCGGCTTAACGGCGGGTTGCTCAGGTTCTATGTCGGTCATTATTGCGGTCCCACAACAGTCGGGAGTCGAAGGTTTCCACCGCCAGCATGGTAAGCACCACGACGGCGGCGAAGGACAGTGCGGCGCTGCCTGGTTCGATATTCACCAGCAGGCCGAATTGTACCAGCGCTACCAGCAGAGTCACGACAAACACGTCGATCATCGACCAGCGCCCGACAAATTCGGTCAGGTGATACAGGCGCATCCTGGCCCCGAGGTTGCTGGCGGATTGATTATGGACGGACCAAAGCAAGTAAGCCATGATGACCAGCTTGGCGATCGGTACCACCATGCTGGCGACAAACACCACCAGCGCGATACCCCACATACCGTGTTGTAGCAGGTCTATTATG
>CAMYKE010000284.1 GCA_947258895.1 uncultured Pseudomonadales bacterium
GGCAGCAAGGCGCCGAAGTCAACCTGATCGACCTGGCGGATTACCCGATGCCGATATTTAACCAGGACCTGGAAGCAAAGGAAGGGCTGCCGGAAACGGTTCGCAAGGTAAAACAGTTGATGATCGAGGCCGATGGCTTTTTGATCGCCTCGCCCGAATACAATAGCGCCTTTAGCCCGTTGCTGAAAAACGTGATTGACTGGGCCTCACGTGCGGAGACGGACGATGAAACACCTCTGGCAGCATATCGCGGTAAAGTGGCGGCGATTATTTCCGCGTCCCCGGGTGCGCTTGGCGGGCTACGCGGGCTGGTACACCTGCGGATGGTGCTAAGCAACATCGGCGTCCTGGTGCTACCGGAGCAGCACGCGCTAAGTTTTGCGGCGAAGGCTTTTGCCGCCGATGGCAGCCTGATTGAGGAAAAAAACCAGGCCGCCGTTACCCGCGTGATAAGCCGATTGACCACCCTGCTTGATAGCCTGCGCGGCTGAAAGCCGCACCTGCAACCACACGCTACTGGCCGCCTGCTACCTGCGCACCCTACCGGACCTGACCGCATGAACGAAGATCGCTTTGATACCATCGAGAGCAAGCTGGCGCACCAGGAAGATGCGCTGGAGCAGCTCAATAGCGTGATCACACGCCAGCAGGTGATGATCGATAATCTCGAGAAAGCCTGCAAATACCTGAGCCAGCGCATCGACGAGCTGGCGCCACCGGGTTTCGACAAGCATGCTGATGAACCGCCACCCCACTACTGATTCGCGGTGACTGAAGCTGTCCGGTCGAAATTATGGGTTCGGCCTCACGAACATCGCGGCTTTATATATCGCTCCCCGGCCGCTGCGATGATCGTGGTAAAATAGAGACGTATGATCTCGTTTCCGGCAACGCAGACATGATTCAAAAACGCTTTATCGCTGGTGCGGTTTGCCCGCGCTGTGCGGCGATGGACAAAATCGTCACCTATACCCTGGACGGCCAGCAGTATCGGGAGTGCGTCAGGTGCGATTTTCGCCAGTTGATGGCGAGTGACGGCGGCGTTGTGGAGCTTCCGACCCGGGTAACCGGCAAAGCCCGGCGGCGCGATCCGGACGTTCAACCTCTGAAATTTTTCCAACGACCACCGAAACATGAGTAGGTCACTACTGCTATTGCATTGCGCGGTACCGCAACGGCAGCGCGTTCTTCGGCTGTTTGCCGTGGGGCTGCTCGCGGCGCAGATTGGAGGTTGCTCGGTGCAAGAGTTGTTCGAGGCGGAGCAACGCTATTTTGAAGAACATATCGAGGGCAGTACGGAGCTGTCCGCGCGGATGGAGGGCGACCTGCACTATGTTCAGGCGGGCGAACCGGGCAAGCCAGTGCTGGTCTTTATCCACGGGACACCCGGGGACTGGAAATTTGCGGCTCGCTACCTGGTCGAGCGGCGCCTGCTTGACAAGGCACAGATGGTAGCAATTGACCGGCCCGGCTGGGGCGCTTCACGCTCCGCAGCATCGGGGGTGATCGCGCTCGGCTTTCCCGAGCAGGCGCGACGCATCGCACCCGTGCTCGCGCAGTTGAAAAAAACCGGCGACGGACAGCCGATCATCCTGGTGGGGCATTCGCTGGGCGCGTCGTTGGCCCCGCAACTCGCCCTCGATTATCCGCAGCTGGTCGACGCTATGGTGCTGGTTGCCGGTGCACTGGATCCTGATCTCGGCAAGCCGCGCTGGTATAACCTGGCGGCCTCGATGGGCGTGGTGTCCTGGTTTCTGGGCCCCGAGATGCGGCAGGCCAATCGTGAAATCATGCCGCTGCATGGGGAACTGACCACGTTAGCGGAACGGCTGGGGGATATTGAACTGCCGGTCACGATAATTCAGGGCATGCGGGACCGGTTGGTCGATCCGGAGAATGCCGACTATGCCGCGCAGGAACTGGCAAATGCCGACCTGGAGATCATCCGCCTGGAAGGAACTGGCCACCTTATTCCCTGGCAGCAGCGTGAGTTGCTGGTTGCAGAACTACTTACTTTCCTGCAGCGGATTGAGGGACGGCGCTGATCAATCCTTGCCTATGCGGGAGTTAACGCTGCGTGACCCGGTAGCCGGCGTCGCGCAGCAGTTGAACTATGCCGGCTTTTCCCACCAGGTGGCCGGCGCCAACCACTACGAAATGGCTGCGCCCGGAGGCCAGGTAGTCCTTTATCTTTTCGGCCATCTTAATATTGCGCTCGGTAAAGAGTTTATCGAAGGACGACTTCGCTGCGGGGTACTCGCGCAGGGGTTTATGGATCATCAGTTCTGCCAGCGCCGCGCTGTCGCCGAGCCGCCAGCTTTCCAGCAATTGTGCGACCAGCAGCGAATAATCCTCAAGTTCGGCGAGGGACTGCTCCAGCATCTGCGCAGGGTTTTCGAGATTTAGCACGACGGTGAGTTGCTCCTCAATGGTCTCCATCTCGACTATCTTCTTCTGTCCCGCTGCCCGCAGCAGGAAGTACAGGTCAACTCCTTGCGTGGCGGACAAGCCCTGCTTGTTTAACTCCAGTGTCGCGAGGGTAATGGACACCAATCCGGGTTTCTGGTTGGCGAAGGCCTCGAAAGGCAAATTGTTGGCGGCGAGGTAGCGCCGGAGTTTCTCCAGTGTGGCAGGATCGATGTGGTTGGCGATCGAATCCGGAGGCGGGTAAGTGCCCATTGCCAGCAACAGACCCTGCAGTTTGGCGGGATCGACAGCGGTAATATCGACTTCGACCGCAAGCCGCTCGGATTCTGTAAAGGCAGCCTCGATCGCGTCGCGCAGCGGATAGAAATCTGCACGGGCAAAGTGGATCGAGCCCAGCAGGTAGAGTGTATTATCCTGGCTGGTGACTTCCCAGAAAAAGGCCTTATCCTGGTTCGCAGTGGCCAGCGTCGCGCAGCCCAGCAAATAACATGAAACCAGCAGGATCCTCGTCAGGGGGTGGAAAAAGTTAACCAATGTGAACTCCAGTGTTGGGCGCCGTTAGCCAGCGATTGCGGTAGCTGTAGTAATAATACACCAGCGCCATTGAAATACTGCGGGCCGCATGGAAACTGGCGAAGGCTATCCACAGCCCTTGGTTGCCGAGGTGCCGGAGCAAGTACCAGGTGGGCAGGAACACCAGCAGCGACGAGAACAGCATCGTATTTTGCATGGCGCGGGCCTTGGTCGCCCCGATGAAGATGCCGTCCAGGAGAAAATTCCAGGTAGCCAGCAGTGGCACGATCAGCAGCCAGTGCCAGTATTGATGGACAACCCGCGCTACTCCCGGCAGATCGGTCAGCAAATCTATAATAAGTGAGTCTGCGAGCGCCATTATACCGACAAACAAGCCGGTGGAAATTCCGAAGAACAGTGCCGATGCTTTGCTGACCGCATAAAACCGATCCAGCTGTTTCGCCCCGATCGCGTTCCCCGTCAATACCTCGGCGGCATTGGCGAAACCATCCTGGCCGTACGCAAACAGCAGCAACAAAGTAATGAGAATGGCG
>CAMYKE010000285.1 GCA_947258895.1 uncultured Pseudomonadales bacterium
TCCTGACAGTCGGGTTCACCTCGAGCAGATAGTATAGCCCGCCGGAATGGTCACCGTGTCGATGCGATATTACCGCGGCGTCGAGATCTGTCAGGTCGATTCGCAGCCGTTTTGCGTTGCGTTCGAAAATTCCCCCGTCGGTGCCGGTATCAAACAGAACTCGTTTGCCACCGTATTCGATGAGGGCGGAAAACCCCCAATCCCTTTCCAGTTCGGAGGGCACCCCCATCGCGTCATAAATAATGGTGACACGCCGCGTTTCCTGAGCATGCGTAATAGTGCCCAATACCAGTAGCAGTGCAAAAAATACGCTGATTCCCCTCATGAATTCCTCTCTCGGCCGGAACATTGGCGTTGGGTTGGTGCCAGATTCGTGCTCCCGGCCGCAGCGAGTGGTGACCTGGTGGATGACAAAGCACAGTAAATGTACTTTTTATTCGAAGCAATCATCCGGTATGAACCGCGTCGAACGAGGGCGTTTCCCTCTATCCATGAATTTTGACATACTGGATCAGCCAAACTGGCCTGCTACGCTTTATTGGCAGACATTTGCCAGCGCGATACCCAAGGATACCAGCACTATAGAACCTGGGGCATTTCCCGACAACAATTGATAGAAAGCCGTCGGACGATCGCTGACCCGTTATTCATCATCCGTGGGAGTGAATCTATGCGAGTCTCGATTCTGCTGGTTGCGGTTCTGATGGCAGCCTGTGCAGAATTGTCAAAAATGAAAGTGGGACCGGACGGCTATTACCATTTCCCGCTTCAGCCCGTATCCGTGTGGGCGCCGGACGAATGTCTGCTGGATATGTTTGTCCATACGGAAGACTACGTCGTCGACTTTGTAACCGGGCGGGGATATTGGGATGAAGGAGGCGTGTATGCACTGGCGGTATATGAGATCCCACCGGAAATCACCGACAAGGAGTCGTTCTGGAAGTCGACGGAAAGCGCTCTGAAGGCTTATCTGGTCAAGGACCGGGCAAGGATTGCGCCGGGCCTGCAAGTTATCGAAATGACGCCCACGGAAATCAGGGGGCGAGCGGCGTACCAGGGTATTTCGGTGGATACTGCCAAAGCGGTGTTCGTGGCTACGGCTCAGTTGCACGAAAGTCGCGTAACCATGGCTTCTCTTCTTTATCCCCTAAAGGGCCAGAGCGATCCGAAGGCCCAGGTCCCCTGGCGGTGCTACAACCAATTCGTGGAGTCAGTGCGCGAGCGGCCATGATGCTTGACTGAACTGGCACGACTAGTATCACCGGAACTTTCGTGTTCGAAGATTTCTTCCTGTTCCAAGATCGCCTTCGACAGGATCGTATCTCGGGGATACTCAACGGTCCAGCGTCTTATTGTGTGTTATTGGCTACTGGGTTCCCATAGTTCAATGGGATTGCCTTCCGGGTCATGAAGTCTGGCAAACCTGCCGTTAGGGAGTTCTTGTTCATCAATTATGTCAATGCCCGCCTCACGAAGTTGCGCTACCATTTTTGCCAGGTCACTCACGCGAAAGTTAATCATCCAGTTTTGCAATTGATTTCCGAAATACTCGGTCTCTCGTTCGAACGGTGCAAAAACTGTTGGGCCGGCTTCCTGCATCCATGGAAGTTGATCGTAGCTCGCCGGAACTGGAGTTATTCCTAGATGTTGCTCATACCATGCAGCCAGCGTTGCTGGATTCTCCGAGCGGAAAAACACTCCACCGATTCCTGTTACTTGTTCCATTTTCCCTCCGATATTCGATTTGCACAAAACTTTTGGATTAAGCCGCGCAGCGAAGCAACGTCGGCTGCCGGCGATTATTCGAAGTAGTGATACCAGCTTTCTTTAAAAAAAAGCACGTAATTTTGTGACACCGACCACTGTTGTCAAGGTTCTCGAACGCGGTTCGCATTCTTGGCTTGGGGCGCGCACAACTGCATCTCCTCAGGAGGCCGCAAGTACGACGGCTGACCTGAATATCTTCAATCAGCGGCAATGGCTATTTAACACGCGATTTCAGATAACCTGGTGCCAACGAACTACGTTCAGCGCATGTCCAGACAGGTTCTCTGATATCGCGTCGTATTCGAGGAGCTTCAAGGTTCCTGGGCCAGCAGCCTGGTGAACGACAGCATTGCCAATTGCCAGCTATCATCCTGTTTCTTATAGACTTCGGTCACCATAAACGGGTTGGTCACCTCGTCGCCTCCGACAACCGCCAACAGGGTGATCCGATTCAGGAGGATGGCGGTGTTGCCAATAATTTCCACGGAGACTTCATGGATGTCCGCTTGCTTGTAATGAATGCCCCCGGTCTGGATTACATCGATTTCCTGGTCTTTTCCCCAGGTTCCTCCCATATGCACAAACTTTGCCTGTTCATGGAAGAGCGCGGAAAGCTCAGCTACGTTTTTCTCTGCCAGAAAGCGCAATGATCTCCTTCTCCGGGTGACTTGCCGTTGACGCATGTACGCTGTTGTAAGCTGCATCGGTGACCGGTTCCAGCCATTTGGTAGGTTGCTTTCCAGTAACGGCAAGGTAGGCGAAGTCGCTATCGGGGGCCGCGGCATGCCAATGTTCTACCCCGGGAAGGCATTTGACAACATCCCCCGTGCGGACTATTGCTGCGGGCTTGCCTCGTTCCTGGTAGTAGCCAGTGCCCATGGTAATCAACAATTGTTGGCCACCGGGATGAATATGCCAATCCAGTTTGGCACCGGCTTCGAAGGTGGCCATAACAATATTGTAATCAAAGGCGCTATCGGCATCGCTAACATGATTGAGCCAAACGGCTCCGGTATGGTGCACATTGGGTGCCTTTTTGCCTTTCGGGAAAATAGCGTCCTGGGCGGCTGCCTGGGTAACTATTGCGGTAGTCAAGGTGAGCATTATACAAAGCGTATTTCTCATGTCTCGGATCCTTATTGGTTTGGGTATCTTTTTTATTCAGTCCTACGTTGACTACCCGGGCACTTTCCGAAGTTCTGGCTGTTTCGATCAGCGCTATTTTTGGGGATACTCATCCTTTGTAGTAGTGCATGCCTGGTTTCTATTTGGCACAGGAGCAGTCAAGATGACAGGTAACGTTACTATCAGTTCAAAACCCGGATGCTTCGCAACCACTCAACCACCTGGGTGCGAGCCTCCTCTCTCCTGCTTCCCTTCACCGCAAGAAAAATCCCATCCCTTTCCAGGCCACCCCTGATGGAAAAGCCCTGCAGTATATTGCAGTCGACGCAAAGGCTGCCCACCTGTTGGAAACTGCTTCCAGTGCCGTACCCGCCGTGAGTATTGAACGGAATAACTGTCTTGCCACGCAGATCGTATTCGTGCAATAAGCTCTTCATCGGCGGCGGCAACTGCATATCCCAGGTGGGAAATCCAAGGAACACTGTGTGGTAATGCTGAAGATTTTCGATCCTAATCTTCAGAGGCGGCAGATAGCCAGTCTCATTTTCCCGGTCTACCTGGGAGACAATTGCAGCATAATTCTCAGGGTAGGGCGTTTGCAATACAAGCTCCAGCAGGTCGCCTCCTGTTTGTTCCCGGATGAGTTCTGCTATGGCACGGGTGTTGCCAGTGCGGCTTAGGTACACGATCAATGTACCTTTGCCGGGTGCTGCGTGAGAACTTACGTTTTGTTCATTTGCTGGTGATGAGAGCGGCAACAGGCTGACAACCAGCGCCAACAGGACTGGAAAGAAGAAGCGACAATTTATGCTCACTAGTTTACGACGCTGCCAATCAGGGGGTGGCTCAATACTATTATTCGCAATGTGCATCAACAAAATTCGTCCGTTGGCAGTGTACTTGGATTTTTTGGATTGCGGGGACAGTTCACTTGATTTTTACACTGCCCCAATGCCTCCAGTACACTTTTTCCGGCCACCAACTTCGCATACTATTTGGTGCTGTCCGACGTTATTCGTTCCCTCAATCCGGTAGCATTGTATTTCGGCCAATCCCGTGCAACTCACCAGCCATTCTCCAGTAGCGGGAATCGTGGCAAACTAAGCAGGTTGGTCGTCCTCTACAGCAAACTACAGTCACTCCAGGAGTGCAGGAATCCGCGATGTGCGATGATTTTTTAAGAAGGGGATTTACGTTCCTGGCCATCGCGATATTGATGGCGAACCCCGTAATCGTGTTCGCGACAACACTTGAAGAAGTCGTAGTGACTGCGCAGTGCATACCGTCCAAGCTCTCGGATACCCCTGCCGCTGTAACCGCAGTGACAGGTGAGAAATTACAGGAAGCCTCGATCACGGACGTGTCGCAACTGGGAGAAATCGTTCCCAATTTGAAAGTCGAGAATACGGACTCGACGAAGGTAACGATACGCAGCATATTAAGTAACGACGCTACCTAGAAGGGCGACCCATTGGCGTCGGTCATGTTCGATGGAATCTATATCGCCCGGCCACAGGCGCAAAACGCCTTTTTCTTCGATATCGATCGCGTGGAGGTGCTGCTGGGGCCGCAGGGCACCCTCTGGGGGCGAAACTCAACCGCGGGTGTGGTCAATGTTATCACCAAAAATCCCATCCATGAATTCGAGGGGGCGGTAAATATCACCGTCGGTAATCATGGGGCCAGACAGGCCAATGCTATAGTCAATGTACCGGTCAGTAACACATACGCCCTGCGAGCGGCGCTCTGCAGCAGCCGGCGGGACAGCTTTGTGATCGATGCGGTAGCGCAGTAGTTCGATGACAATCCTGCGCAGGAAGATCTTGCCGGCCGAATTTCCGCGTTGTGGGATGTCAACGAGGATGTAAGTCTGCTGGTGCGCGCCGATTTCGCCAACCTGGGCGGTAATTTTGGCCGTGAAACGGCGGTACGGTTTTCGCAAAATTTTACTACAGCCGACCCCGGCGAGGTGGCCAGGCAAATTGGCGACAAAGCAAACGATATGCGCACCCGAGACTGGGTGCTGCAGACTTCGCCCGACCGGGACAACGATGTCCGGGGGATCGCGGCCGAGGTAAATCGGAGTTTGCCGGTGATTGACCTGAACTATGTGGGCAGCTATCGGCAGTTTGACCAAAATGAGAATTTTGCGATATTCGGTACCCGCGGCCGTCGTAAGCACATCCTGGTCGATCGGCACCAGCCCGAGAACCTGGGGGGTGGGCGTCGGCATCAAGTTCTGACTGGCGGCGCAAAAAATTCGCTAACGCCCGCAGCAGCGAAGTCCGCTGTGTGATCGATAACCGACCCCTCTGCCAGTTTCCCTGAGAGAACCTCGATTTTGAACGTGAAATTGTTTCCAGCGGTGCAGTGATCCCGGACTCTTCCGCCATTGCCAATGCAGCGCTTGGCCTGGCAGTGACAATGGCCCTGTAAGATGTTAATTACTACATCTCAATGAATTACGAAGTGTTTGCGAGAGCGCTCCTGGCTCCAGTTTTTATTTTCGCGATCCAAGTAACAACCTTCAGGGATAAGTAACAATTCATTGACAGCCAACGCCAAGCGGTTAGTCCTTGTGCGGGAACGAATGCCACCACAATGATACCTGTTCGAATAGCAAACCTGACGGGTATCGGCGCTGCGGATAAGCGGCGGAAAATCCATCATGCCCCATGCATGCAAATCGGTACTTTTGATACAGAGACAGGCAGCAATCGCATCGATGCCATCACGCGTTTGCGGCCGCACTTCCCCAAACTATGCCGGCGCGGTTCGGGCAGCAGGCTTGCCTGGAGTATAAAAGGCGCGTACCCTGCTTCGACACCTCAGTTTTGACCGACCATCCGTTTGTGCGAGTTGTCTGGAGGTACTGGCAAAAATCCGCGACGCCGCTCCAACGAATCCGCAATAAGCAGCGAGCAGGAGCAGACTTATGCCCATGACCCTGAATGTGAACGGTGTCGATCA
>CAMYKE010000286.1 GCA_947258895.1 uncultured Pseudomonadales bacterium
CCTGCACTGTTTGAGCAGCACTACCGACTGTGGATAGGTATATCCGGCACTTTCTGGATCATCGCGTTTGCCGTGTTCGCAGCCGCATTTTTGCCCATCCTGAGCAAGCCACGAACCGACCACCGGTACGGTTGATAATAAGAATCGTAGCTTGTAGTCCGCGGGGCGGGAACGGCCTGATGTTGATGGAGTCCCGACAGCCGGCATCATCCAGCAAATAGCGGCGCGGGGTGACAAGCAGCTCCCCGTGATTCAGTCTTCCAGACATCGCAGCTACCTGATTATAATAGCCACCATGGCGCTCAATGCGTCACCTTGATGCAACAGCTGATTTACAGGAAAATGATGGGAGACGGAATCGGTTCACGAGTTATTCCCCTCGAGGGCGGGATAAATTTCCGTGATCTGGGCGGGTACCGAAACAAAGATGGGCGCAGCGTGAAGTGGCGTAAACTGCTCCGCTCCGGTCATCTTGCCAACCTGACCAGCAATGACGTGACTGCACTTCGCGAAATCGGGGTGACACAAATCCACGATCTACGGCGTAGCGAGGAACAACAGAGAACCCCCAGCAAACCGATGCCGGGTGAGTTTATTACCGACTACCAGATTGTGGTTGGTAGCATGGGCCGTTTCTGGGAGTACCTGCTGGGCGGTGAACTTACTGCGAACACAGCTCACCAGCTCGTCGTTACCTCCTATCGCGACTGCGTTGCAGAAGTGGCCTTGCCTTTCCGTCGCCTGTTCCGCCTCCTCATCGACAATAGTGCTCACGCCTCGCTGATCCATTGCGCAGCCGGTAAGGACCGGACCGGGATGGCCGCAGCGCTGGTTCTCGCAGCGCTCGATATCCCCAGGCAGACCATTGTCGAGGACTATATGCTGACTCGCGAATACTACGATGCCGCGCCGCTAATCGAGACTATCGAGAAACACCTGCAGGATGCCAATGTCGACTACTGGCAGCGGGATTGGTTAACGCCGTATTGCACGGTACACGAAGAAAACATAGCCGCTTTCTTTGCTGGCATCGAAACTGACTACGGCAATATCGGCAATTATCTGTCCAGCGGCCTGCGCTTGTCGAAAGCCGATCTGGACGCGTTAAAGGGCCACTACCTGGAGGGCTAGGAGTCGTTAGCGGGTTGCCAGGCAAAAGGAGCGCCTTTTGAATCGATAAGTGATAAAAATTTTCTGATTAGAATTATTGAGTATAGCCTGGCCGCTCCCGGGACCCGGATTCAATCCGGGGAAGGCCCTTCAGCAACAATTTGCTATTCGCACGTTCTGCGATTGCGGCGCGTACGGGCAAGAAAAAGCCTTCAGTTTCAGAAGTTATAACCTCGCCCCCTATCCACCCTGGCCTATAGATGAAAAGATCATTTCCCATGCGCGGAACTACGGGAATATACTGTCTCTCGTACCACCTATTCCTGGTTCCAGCCCAGGTTATTCGGGCCTCTCTTGAGGCCCTCTTACGTTGTGCCACGCCTTCCTGGAACTTACCCGCCGGTCCTTTGCATAATCGCCCCCGCATTCGTCGCAATTGGTAGCGCACCCTGTGACCTCAATCTGCGAGCGGGACCAGCCAATTGCCAGGGTCGGCGATTTCACCATACTGGATCGCCTGTAACTGTTCATGGAGCATCGACAGCACGGGACCGACCTTATTACTTGCCCCAAAAGTCCACACCTGTTCGCCCCGCTGAATCGAACTAATTGGCGTGATAATAGCGGCCGTGCCGCATGCTCCCACCTCGGAAAAGTCCGCCAGCTCCTCAACAGCTATCTGCCGGCTGTGTACGTCAAGGCCTTCAGACCTGGCGATATCCTGCAAGGTCAGGTTTGTAATGCTCTGCAGTATGGCGGGGGAATCAGGCGTAACGTACTCCCGCGCGGGAGTGATGCCGATAAAATTGGAAGTGCCGAATTCATCGATATACTTGTGCTCTCTGGCGTCGGTAAACAGCGCGATCGGAAAACCCTGTCGCTTGGCGATCAAACCAGGCTTCATACCGGCCGCATAATTGCCGGCCACTTTGGCCTGGCCGGTACCGAGCGGCGCCGCCCGGTCAAAGTCATCGATAATCAGCGCCTTGACCGGCGAGAAGCCGTCTTTGTAGTAAGGGCCAACGGGCGTAACCATCACGATGAAAACGTACTCCTGCGAAGGGCTCAGGCCAATCGTTGCCTGCGTGCCGATCAGCAGCGGCCGCACGTAGAGACTCGCCCCGGTTCCGTGGGGCGGCACGAAATCACGATTGTTCTCGATCGCCAGCTTGCAGGTGGCGATGAACAAAGCCTGCGGCGGGTGCACCATGCAGATGCGCTCCGCGGAGCGCGTCATTCGCTGTGCATTGAGCTTCGGGCGAAACAGGTACACACTGCCGTCAGCATGCGAGAATGCCTTCAGCCCCTCAAAACAGGCCTGCCCGTAATGCAGGCAATTTGCCGCCACATGCATTTCAAGCGTCGTGCTGGCGGCGAACTCGGGTGCAGACCACTTGCCATCGCGGTAGCGGGCGATCGCGTAGCCATTGGTATCCAGGTATTCAAATCCCAGGTTTTTCCAGTCCGTACTCATACTTCCGTTATCCCATATTGAACCGCCGACGCCCGGTTCGGCACGCTATTTCTCTCCAAATATATCCTGCCAGGCCGCGATCACGGCGATCCGATGCGTGCTTAATTCTCTAGCTTCGAGTGCCTCCAGATCGAGGCGGCTGCTTTGGCCATCGATTGTCAAGCGATGCAAGACCGAGCGTAACGCGATATACGCCTCGCGCAACTGCTGCGCCTGGTCAGTGGTCATCAACGAGGCACCCTCCAATGCATCCAGAATGCGGATATTGTCTGTAAATTCGACCAATTCCGGGTGTTCGTGCGACCATGCGAGGACTGCATATTGCACGAGAAATTCTATATCAACAATACCTCCCGCATCATATTTGAGATCGAACAGCGGGTTATCCTGATTTGAATCAGGTACAGTGCCGTGCGTGCTGCGGATTTTGTCCCGCATCTCAATAACTGCGGCTTTTACCGCTGGCGGATCACGCTTCAGCATCAGGACTTCCCGGCGCAGGTCATTGAATTTCATCGCCAGTTGCGGAGTACCGGCAGCTACCCGGGCGCGCGCCAGCGCCTGGTGTTCCCACAGCCAGGCACTCTCGTGCTGGTATCTCGCCAACGCCTCCAGGGAGGTCACCAGTAATCCCGAGTTACCCGACGGGCGCAGCCGCATATCCGCTTCGTACAATTGTCCGGAGGAGGTATAAGCTGTCAGCATATGGATGATGCGCTGCGTCAGGCGTGTATAGAAGACCGCGTTTTCAATGGACTTTGCGCCGCTGGTAACGCCATTGGCCGGCGCATCGTAGACGAACACCAGGTCGAGGTCTGAGCTATAGCTCAACTCCAGGCCACCCAGCTTGCCATACCCGACGATAATGAAATTCTGCTCGGTGGCGGGCAGGGAA
>CAMYKE010000287.1:0-4561 GCA_947258895.1 uncultured Pseudomonadales bacterium
ACGGCCCGAGCTTGGTTTTGATGCTAACCTGTTGACCGGGTTCCAGGGCAGCCGGCCCGGCGAGTTTTTGCACGCCGCGCACGGTGTTGCCCTCAGCCAGTTCGATGAGCTCAACGTGTACCTTGTTGACCTTGATTCCGGCCATGTTCCGTATCGCTATCCGCAGGTAACCGTCATCGCCAACATAGGGTTCACTGGCGATATATTTGTGTGGCGCTGAGGCTAATTCCATCACCGCAATCTTCAATTGCGCCGACTCGGCGATCTTGCCGCCACCCTGCGCGGCTTGCTGATAATATTGCAGCGCGTCCTCGGTGTTATTGTTCTGGGCAGCCAGTTCCCCCAGCAGGAAACTCGCGGTCTGCGTGGGCAATAATGCCTGGCTCTTCTCCAGGTCCTTTTTGGCATCAAGTTTGCTGCCCCGCTGGTACCGGAGCATCCCCCGCGAGAGGTAGTGGCTGAAGAGCTCGGGGTTCTTTGCGATCGCCGTAGAGAAGGCCTTGTCGGCGTTGGCATAGTCTTCCAGCATCTGCTGCGCGTGGCCGCGTAATTCCCAGGAATACCCTTCCGCCGGTTGCACCTTTATCGCATTATCCAGTAACGCCAGCGCCGCCTTGGGATCCTTGTCATTAAGGGCCTTTATAGCTTGCTCCTGTGCCTCATAGGCTGGCTGGTCGCGTTTCATTTGGGCGATCTTGCGCTGGTACACATCGCGATTGACGATGCTCCCGGAAAGTTCTTTGGCCCTCTCCCGATTTGCTTCCACGCGCTCCTGGGAGGGGGGGTGGCTGGCAAACAGGCCACTGATAAAATCGCTCTTCCGGTTTTCGTTGAGCTTCACAAAGGTCTCCTGGAGCCTGACCGCGCCCTGCGGATCATAGCCCGCTCGCGCCATGTATTGCATCCCGTAGGCGTCCGACTCCAGTTCCGCGGAGCGACCGTAACGGGCCATCCATGCGGCGGACCCCAACTGGATGCCGAGATTCGCGAATGCGCCGTACTCACTCTGGCTCGCCATGGCTCCCAGTATTTGCCCACCCGCGCCGAGCAGCGTGCCGCGGGTCATCTGCTGGGCGCTGTGGCGCGCTGCGGCGTGGACGATCTCATGGCCAAGCACGGCTGCCAGTTCCGATTCATCCTGCAGGTGCACCAGCAAGCCCCTGTTGATGGCGATCTTGCCGCCCGGTAACGCCCATGCATTCGGTACGGAGTTATTCAGCACCACGAATTCATAGGGCAACTGCGGTCGATCGCTCACGGCGGCGAGTTTTTGGCCTACCTGTGAGACGTAGAATTGCACATCCGGATCGACGTAGTAGCGCCCGCCCTGGGCCTGCTGGGAAGGCAGGTAATTCTGCTGCCCGATCGCGACCTCCTGGCTGGCCGACACCAGCGAGAATTCCTTTTCGCCGGTGACCGGATTGACGCTGCAGCCGACAGCGTTCAGGCAAAATAGAACAATCGAGATAAACCGGGCTTTGCTATGCACGCTAATTTGCTCCTTTCAATGGCTGGTCGCGACAGGGATGATTACGGTTATCGAGGGAGGATCATCCAGGTGGCCTTCAATTCCGCCGTTATGATAACGGCTCGGCTTGCGGATTTAAATTGGATTGTCGTGGGATTTGGTTGTGCTCCCCGGCGGCTGGATGGGGCGACGCCCGCCAGGCTTGAATCAGGTGGTGAATTCTAGGTTTAGGGGGTCCGGACGGGGTAGATCGGAGCGTTTCTGGATTTTCGCAGCAAAGTTATAGTCTGTTTTCGTCTTTGCCGGGCGCGATAGTTCTGTTGCGTGGCTTTGAGTGCCGCCTGCATGGACTATCCAGGTCTGGACACGTCCTGGCTCGATCTCGGCAGGAAGCTTTAAGTTTAATGGACCGACCTCTATAGATCGGGGCGTTAGCGGATTATCAGCAAAGCTGCGGGGCCGAGAATCAGGGGCTGACTAGTGGACAAGCGGTGCGCGATTACCAGCGTGGTGTGGTCTTGTGCCGCCTCTTCAAGCGCCGCGAGAATTGCTTTTTCCGCGCTGGAGTCGAGGGAGGAGGTCGCTTCATCGAATATCATGATGCACGGGTCCTTCAGCAGGGTTCGCGCAATCGCAATGCGCTGTTTCTCGCCTCCCGACAGTTTTAGACCGCGCTCACCGACCCGGGTAGCGTAGCCCTGGGGCAGGCGCTCGATAAACTGCTCGAGGTGCGCCATGCGCGCCGCTCGCTCGATCGCGGCGTCGCTCGCGTCAGGATCGCCGTAGGCAATATTGTAGTGAATGGTGTCGTTGAACAGCACCGTATCCTGGGGCACTACACCGATCGCCCGGCGCAGGCTGGCCTGGCTCACGGACCTGATATCCTGGTCATTTATTCGGATCGCGCCAGCGTTGACGTCATAGAAGCGGAAGAGCAGGCGCGCGATGGTCGATTTGCCGGAACCGCTAGGCCCTACAATCGCGATTTTCTGCCCCGCAGGAATGGTAAAGCTCACGTTGTGGAGGATTTGCCGGTCGGGTTTGTAGGAAAAATTCACCCCTTCAAATCGCACTTCACCGCCGTCGGGCTGCAGTGGTGATGCGTCCTCGCTATCCACGACTTTGCTGGCGGTTCCCAGCAGGCGGAACATTTGCTCGATATTGGCAAGCGCGTTCTTGATCTCGCGGTAGACGAAGCCCAGGAAGTTTAACGGAATAAACAACTGGATCATGAACGCATTGACCAGCACCAGGTCACCGAGGGTCATGTTCCCCGCAACCACATCGCCAGCCGCCATGATCATCAGTATGGTAATCGCGGCGGAAATAATAAGAGCCTGACCGGAGTTCAGGGCAACCAGCGACATCCGGTTTTTCATGCGCGCCTCTTCCCACGACGCCAGCCGCTCGTCGTATTGCTCCGCCTCGTACTGCTCGTTGCCAAAGTACTTTACGGTCTCGAAATTGAGCAGGCTGTCGATCGCCCGGGTATTCGACTCGCTGTCTTTTTCATTCGCCTCGCGCACAAAGTGCGTGCGCCACTCGGTAACCGCTACCGAGAAGCCAATATAGGCAACTACGGCGATAAAGGTGATAAAGGCATACCAGACGCTGTAGTTGATTAGCAATATGCCAACGATCAGCGCGAGTTCGATCAAGGTGGGAAGAATATTGAACAGCATAAAGCGCAACAGGAAGCTGATGCCGCTGGTGCCGCGTTCGATATCGCGGGACAGACCACCGGTGCGCCGCGACAGATGAAAGTCCAGCTCCAGTTGATGCAGGTGGTTGAATACTTTCAGGCCAATGCGGCGCATGGCGCGCTCGGACACCCGATTGAATACGGCATCGCGCAGTTCCCCAAAAAACGACCTGCAAAAGCGTAGCGCGCCGTAGGCGATCAGCAGCGCCAGCGGTACGGAAACCAGTTGCGCTACGTCCCCATCCAGGTCATCGACCACGTACTTCAGGACGACCGGCACCGCGACATTGGCAAGCTTTGCCAGCAACATAAAGGCGAGCGCACCAAACACCCGGGCGGGAAATTCCAGTAAATAGGGCGTCAGGCTCTTGATGGCCTGCCAGTCGCCGCTCCAGTTTGTTTCGGGTATGTTGTTTGCGCGGCGCATAGTCGGGTCGCTAAACCGGTGTCCAATGAATATGGGTTGGGGACAGTATAGGGGACCAGCGCGGTGAAATCACAGCAACAATGCCAGCGCCCTCGGGACATTTTCCTACACAGTACAGCGCAGATGGGCACTGGAGGTCGAAACCCGGATTTTGCATACTTATAGCCATCAGGTTGGACGCGGTTCAGCGGGGGCCGGCTTTGCCGATCGCTCACTGACCTCCGGCCCCGGGATGTAACTGTCTGCGACTCAATGGGACGTGGATAGTGCAAAAGCCCGGGCTTGCTTGTCCGAATCTTCACGCCGGTGCGGACACCGTGGTGTGTGGCGATCCTGACACGCTTCTGTCACGGGGGCCTGCCGGTTCCGGCTCAAGGCGATCGTTTTTTTGTGCAGCTAGGGGGGGGAAGTTATGAATCAGTCAAACCAGCCGGGCTCTCGCAAGTCCGATTTTCGGTTTCGGCAAGGGCAACGGCAACGACGCAACGCTACTCCTGGCTGGATCAACACTCGCCATTGGGGTTTCGATGCACGCCGTGACGGAGGCCGCGCGAACTCCTATGTGGACCGCTACGAAGCGAGGCTGCTAGCGCCGGCGGTGCTCATTATGCTGTGTTCGGTGCTGGATGCCTTTCTTACCCAGGAATTGATCCGAGGCGGCGCCGAGGAGGTCAATTACCTGATGGCGAGCCTGATGCAACAAGGTCCGGAGCTGTTTGTGAAGGGCAAGGTCGCGCTAACTGGCCTGTCCATCGTATTTTTGGTAGTGCACAAGAACTTTTACGTGGTGCGGAGCGTGACCGTTACCCATGTTTTGTATTTCCTGGCGGCGATTTATTTGGCACTGATTGGCTACGAGGCGATGTTACTGGGGCAGATGGGACTCTAGGAGCCTGTCGGACTTGGGATGAATCTACTGCGGAAAAGCCGGATTGGCCATATTTTGTACTCTTTCTCGTTAAAT
>CAMYKE010000287.1:4596-8071 GCA_947258895.1 uncultured Pseudomonadales bacterium
CGTTAAATAGAATGACTATTCTCCTCAAAAGAGCCCAAAATCTGCCTCAAACCGGACTTTCCCTCGCTACGAACACCCAAGTCCGACAGGCTCCTAGTACCCGTCCACTTGATCATTGCACCTGCCGGCCGGTCGCCGGTCGCGGCGGATGTTCGCCCAGCTGCTGGTTTGACTTGTCTGTCCGCGCCGTCCCCTAACCGGTTTGCTTTTCCTTGCGCTGCACCCCGGTTCCTGAATATTCAATTCTTTTTGACCTGTGTCAATCGCGATTGCGCGCGCCCGGCTAGACTTGGTTTCCCTGTACCGCAGCGCGTGACGCAGCCGCATCTAAAGACTACGTACGATTGCGTATTGTTAAGCAAACTTGACCTGCATAGTATAAGCGGCCAGCTCTATAATAGCGCTACGCCCATCGATGAAGACATTGAATATGAAAGAGGAAGTTCAGCCCTCAAAAAAGCATCACCGTCCCATTGACCCGTCCGCCGTGTTGAAACAGCTTCCTGACTTTCCGGCGGGGTATGCCGAGATATCCAGGCAGGCGCATAGTGCGCTGAAAATCAGCATCATGACCACGCCCTCACAGCAACGGCACAGCACCGGATTAGCCGTCGCAGCCCTCTGAGTATAACCACAGGTGAGGGGCAACAGGCGACCCCGGCCAGTGCATTGATTAACGCACGCAGCATCGTATGAGCCGATACTTGCAGCTTTGCCCCGGCATTTAGTATTCCCGACGCCCATGGCTGTGAGTACCATTGTACGCCTGCAAACCAGACACCATCATGGAAGCCAGGTAGCCCTGGTGTGGTAATTCGAACGTACCCGGCTTCGCCGGGGATAAGGAGTGACAAACATGAATATGCACAGGAATATGGGAACGTTTGATCGCTGGGTGAGAATCGTCTGCGGGACAATCATCCTGTCTTTTCTTCTGGTCGGCCCGCAATCACTGTGGGGCTTGATCGGGGCTTTTCCGTTGCTGACCGGTGTCGCGGCGCATTGCCCATTCTATGCAATGTTTAATTTTCGCACCAACTTTACGAAGCGGGCACGCCATTCCACGGCATAACCGAAGCGGCCCGCGGAGCTGCCCGATTTTCCGTCACGGATTCGCGTACGGTGGACCAGGATGGTCTGCCAGGCGCCGATGTCTGGCGTTTTCTGCGCGAAGTGTTGTTTGCGCCTTTTCTTGAGGCGCATTTTGTTTTACGGGGTGATCGCCGTAATGCGGGCGTCAACAGGCGCTCCGCAGCACTTAAAAAAACATAATCCTGATACTCTACGTTAAAGGTTTTTTTATGAGCACTATTGGCAAGTATCACAGTTTAACCAGGAATGTACTCAACCATCCGCTCGAGTTTTGCTCCAGCATGGCGCAACTCAACCTCAAACTCGGGACGCAGCAACTTGAAATTCTGTCCTGGATCTATGGCCTGGGCAATAAGGAGCTTGAAGCGCTGGCACATACGAACAAGCCTGACTTGCTCGTCGCAAACCGGAAAAAGATCTATGAAGATATCCAGGCCATTACCAAAGCCAGCGCAGAGAACGTGATGGAGGCGCTTTATGAAACCGTCGATATCATGGACCATCTGGCCGATGAAAAACGAAGTCGGCCTCGATCGCGGACCACCCGGTCACCAAACGCAGCCAAAGCACCGTCGCAGCAAAAAGTAGCCTGACGGGCCGGCCCCGGAGGTAACTGGAGGTGCCGGGCTAATTCCGTAGCCCGGTGTCGGCCAAAATACGGGTGGATATTTCTTCGACGGAGTAGTGTGTAGTATCCACGAAGGGTATACCTGCGCGCCGGAAAATGCTTTCCACTCCACGTACCTCGTTGTCGCAATTCCGCGCTGATGCATAGCGGCTGTTAGGTTGCCGTTCCTGGCGGATGGCCTGCAAGCGGCGCGGATGGATGGTCAGGCCATAGATTTTCTTCTTGAACGGGCGCAATACCCTGGGCAACTGCATGTCGTCGAGGTCATCCTCGGTGATCGGGTAGTTGGCCGCCCTTACTCCAAACTGCAGAGCCATGTAGAGGCAAGTGGGCGTCTTGCCGCTACGGGACACGCCCACGAGGATAATGTCTGCCTTATCGTATTCACGCGTGATCGCGCCATCATCATTATCCAGCGCATAGTGCATCGCATTGATCCTGCTGTGGTATGCCACATTGCGTTCAATCGAGTGCTGCTTGCCGATCGAACGCGAGGATTCCAGTCCCAATTCGTTTTCCAGCGGCCGAATAAAGGATTCAAACACGTCGATGTTAAATGCATCGCAAGCAGCGATTACCTTGCGAATCTCCTGGTCGACGATGGTGTCGAATATCAGCGGCTTAACGCCATCGAGTTGCCTTGCGGCGGTTACCTTTGCGACCACGGCCTGTGCCTTGGCGATGGTATCCACATAGGGTATGGTGATGCGGTTAAATTGCGCCTGTTCAAACTGGGCCAGCAGGCTGCTCCCCAGCCCTTCAACGGTCAGGCCGGTGCCATCGGAGATAAAAAAGGCGGTGCGCAGGGTGCTCATATTCGGGTTCACAAAGTAAATTAACTGTCCTTCCGGTATCAAGTAATGCCGGAAACTTGACGAATATATAATCAATCTTTAGTAACATTGCGAGCTGATTTCGCAATAATTCAACATTCGCAGTAACTGGGAGAGGGTAAGCGTGAAAGAACAGGTGGTTTTACTGAAAGACACCGGCATGGGCGATGTCGAGCGCGTAGGCGGCAAAAACGCATCGCTCGGAGAAATGATCAGCAACCTGTCCGCTGCCGGAGTGTCGGTACCGGGAGGGTTCGCAACCACAGCCGACGCCTATCGCGATTTCCTGCACGCCAACCAGTTAACCCAACGTATCGCCGACCTGCTGGCAACGCTTGATGTGGATGATGTCAACGCCCTCGCGAAAGCTGGCACCACGATTCGCAACTGGATCATCGATGCGCCCTTTGAGCCGGAATTTGAACGCCAGGTTCGTAGCAGTTTCGCGAGCATGCTGGACGGGAATCCCGGGATGGCGGTGGCGGTGCGCTCCTCGGCGACCGCGGAGGATCTCCCCGATGCATCCTTTGCCGGGCAGCAGGAAACCTTCCTGAATATCCGCAGTATCGAAAACGTGTTGCTCGCCATCAAGGAAGTGTTCGCATCCCTGTTCAATGATCGGGCGATTGCCTACCGCGTGCACCAGGGCTTTGAGCATAGCCTGATCGCGCTCTCGGCCGGCATTCAGCAAATGGTGCGTTCGGAGACGGCGGCCAGTGGCGTGCTGTTTACCCTCGATACCGAGACCGGGTTTGAGGATGTGGTCTTTATTACTTCCTCTTATGGCCTGGGTGAAACGGTGGTGCAGGGCGCCGTCAATCCGGACGAGTTCTATGTCTTCAAACCTGCGCTGCGAGAGGGCAAGCAGGCCGTGTTGCGGCGTAATCTTGGTAGCAAGGCCATCAAGATGATCTATGGCGCC
>CAMYKE010000287.1:8078-9137 GCA_947258895.1 uncultured Pseudomonadales bacterium
CCATGGATATCGAGTGGGCCAAGGACGGCGACAGCGGCAAGTTGTATATCGTGCAGGCACGGCCGGAAACGGTGCAGAGCCGCCGTGGCGCGCTGGTGGAGCGGTACCTGCTCGATCACAGGGGTGAGGTGCTGGTAGAAGGGCGCTCGATAGGCCACCGCATTGGTGCGGGCAGCGTAAAAATTATTGAGGATCTGGCCCAGATGGACCAGATTCATGAAGGGGATGTGCTGGTCACTGAAATGACAGACCCGGATTGGGAACCCATCATGAAACGGGCTTCGGCGATCGTTACCAATCGTGGCGGGCGTACCTGCCATGCAGCGATTATCGCCCGTGAACTGGGGATTCCCGCCGTCGTGGGCTGCGGGGACGCAACCCGCCGCCTCGTTGACGTAGCCGAGGTAACGGTATCCTGCGCGGAAGGTGACATCGGCAATGTCTATAACGGCCTGTTACCCTTTGAAATCAGCCGAACCGAACTCGGGCAATTGCCGGAACTCCCGTTCAAGATCATGATGAACGTGGGGAATCCGGATCGGGCCTTCGACTTTGCAAGCATCCCGAACGCGGGCATTGGCCTGGCACGGCTCGAGTTTATCATCAACCGCATGATCGGTGTGCACCCCAAAGCATTGCTGAACTACAACACACTACCAGCGGACGTGAAAGATGCGGTCGACCGCAACATGGCAGGCTATCCCGATCCCGTTGAATTTTATGTGCAGCGCCTCACAGAGGGTATCGCAACACTGGGCGCAGCCTTCGCGCCGGCGCCGGTTATCGTGCGCTTATCGGACTTTAAATCCAATGAATACGCCAACCTGATCGGCGGCGAACTGTATGAGCCCGAGGAGGAGAACCCGATGCTGGGTTTCCGGGGTGCGTCGCGTTACGTAGCGGATGAATTTGCCGATTGTTTTGAGCTGGAATGCCAGGCGATGAAGCGAGTGCGCAACGACATGGGGCTGACCAACGTCGAAGTCATGGTGCCCTTTGTGCGTACTGTTGACGAGGCGAGGGCGGTCCATGACCTGCTCGAGGCCAACGGCCTCAAAC
>CAMYKE010000288.1:0-3494 GCA_947258895.1 uncultured Pseudomonadales bacterium
AACCCGCAACGTGTGCGGGTTTTCAGGTTATGGCCGTTTGAGGCCTTGTAATCGGCACTGCAGGCCGCCTTGCCTGGTACTGCATAGAGTTCTCTCCGGTTTGATGATAATCAGGGATTATTGGCTATCGTCGTAGGCGACGGCTGCCAGCAAACCGAGTACCAGCGGGACCATTACGGTCATTACCAGTGATGTTGCCATGTCGTTTTCTCCTGTAAATGGTAGCTTGTTAACCAGACTATAAGCCCACCCATGAAATAATCCTAATGTAGTATTTTTATTTTCAACATGAATACAGGTTATATCTTTTGCATTGGCGGGCACTTCGCAGAACGGGTATTTTCCGGCAGGGAGAACAAGGTAAACTGCTCGCTAGTTGCACCGGATCAGCGCAAAAGAGCTGGCTGCTAACCGCAGCCAGGCTTCCGGAGAATACGGTGTTAAAAGGTAGCAGTACGGAGGCGGTCTGTCGGTGTGAAGTTTATAGACAACCGATGTCCTCACCAGCTAATTCGCCGTTTTGTCTTTTTCAGAAACGAATACGCACCGGGGAAGCGATGCAAATAATATGGCCGGTTACCGGAGCTTGCCTGATAATCCGCTCACTCGGGTATTAAAAGAGCGCCAACTGGTCGGTCACACCGGCTCCATGAGTAAACCGGGTAGTATCCAGTGCTGCGAGGCGATCGCCGAGGCCCAGCTGATTGCGCTTCAGCAGAAAGCGTTGCTTGATCATTCCCGCATAACTGCCCGTACCACGCATGCGCTCCCCGAATCGATAGCTGTTTTCCTTGCCTCCCCTGCTCTCTCTGATCAGGTTCATCACGCGGTTAAATTTTTCAGGATAATGGGTCGCAAGCCATTCACGGAACAGTAATCGCACTTCATGGGGCAGGCGAACAAAGATATAGCTCGCCGCACGGACACCCGCGCTGGAACAGGTTTCCAGTATGTCTTCCAGTTCTGCATCGTTCAGCGCCGGAATAACCGGCGCGACCAGCACCCCGACAGGTATGCCCGCATCGCTAAGCTGCCGCAGGGCCTCGATGCGGGCATGAGGCGCCGCGGCGCGCGGTTCCATCCTGCGCTTGAGAGTATCGTCTAGGGTGGTGACGCTGATATACACATTGCACAGATTTTGCCGGGCAAGATCGCTCAACAACGGCAGATCGCGCAGCACGCCGGCACTCTTGGTAATTATGGAAAACGGGTGCCGATGTGCGGCCATTACCTCGATTACCTGGCGCGTTATCCCCAGTGTATTTTCGACAGGTTGGTACGGGTCGGTATTTGATCCCAGCACGATAGGCTCGCAGCAGTAAGACTTGCGCTTGAAGGATTGCTCCAGCAACTGCGCCGCATTGGCCTTATAAAACAATTTCGTCTCGAACTCCAGACCCGGGGAGCAATCCCAGTACGCATGCGTCGGGCGTGCATAGCAATACACACAACCGTGTTCGCAACCCTGGTAAGGGTTGATCGATTTGCTGAACGGTACGTCGGGGGAACGGTTAGTGGCAATAATGGATTTGGCGTGATCTGCATACAACTGAGTCGGAATCCGCCCTGCCGGAGCCTCCTCGTACCAGTCGTGCGCCAGGTACTCTCGGTGAGCCTGTGTAAAGCGGTGTGAGATATTTGCGCTCGTCCCACGACCTTTCAGGGGAACGCGCGCATTGCTTGCACTGATATTGGGACCTGGAGCTGCAGCCACCGCAGGACCAGGTAACTGCAAAGCCTTTCGCGATGAAGGTGTAAGAGACACAGCGCCCACCTTTAACTGGTTATTTATACAGCATAAGAATAGTACTGTACAAATGCCCGGTATTTGCTATTGCAAAATTATGTCGAATGAAACAAGATTTTTTCCGCTTTAAATTCGATCAAATATTACTTATCTTCAATAATTTTGCAATTATACTTTCCAAATATATGAAATATAACGTTAATTAAGATTAGCAAATAACTTACAAGCGTCAGAAAATATTTTTATGCAACGCAAAATAATGGTTGCAATCCATAGCGGATAACCGTATAGTTCGCACCATGATTATGCAGTGCATAATGAATTTAACCAAAACTTAACCTGTGATTAACGGAGACATAAATGACCACTTTACAAGACACATACAACGAATTATTTGATCTGGACGCTCTGCAGGAAAACCTGAAGAAGTTCTACGATGTAGATGCTGCCCAGGAAGCCTTTGAAAAGCTGTTTGACGTTGAAGCTGCCCAGGAAGCTCTGGCCAAGCTGTATGACGTTGAAGCTGCCAAGGAAGCTTTTGCCTCTTTCTACGACGTGGAAGCTGCCAAGGAAGCCCTGGCCAAGTTTTACGACGTCGAAGCAGTTAAAGAAACGGTTGGCAAGTTCTACGACGTTGAAGCCATCCAGGAAAGCCTGAAGTCTGTTTACGACGTTGAAGCTGTCAAGGAAGCTTTCGCCAAACTGGCCGACAACGAATTCGTTGCTTCTGTTAAGGAAGCGCTGGAAAAGATCGTTGACCAGGAAGCAGTTAGCGAAGCCGTAGAAAAGGGTGTTGCCCTGAACTCTAGCCTGGTTACGACTGGCGCCCACGCGGTTAGCGACGTAGTTGTTCTGCAAACTACCAGCGTTCGCGACGGTGTTGACGGTTTCCTGAAGCACGTTGACAGCGTTGCCAAGGTTACTGAGCCCCAAGCTGCTTACGACCTGAACAAGGCTTACGCTGAAGCGGTTCAAGAGTCTATGAAGGAATTTGCCCTGGATGTTTCCGGCATCTTCTCCAACGCTCTGGAAGCCAACACCAGCCTGGTAAAGGGCGCTGTTGCCGAGCCGGCTAAAAAGGCCGCTCCCAAGCCTGCTGCCAAAAAAGCTGCTGCAGCTGCGTAACGCCCCGGATCGTCCGGGTAAACCGGGCGATTGATTGACAAAGAATACCCGGGCCTCGGCCCGGGTATTTTTATTTACAGGGATGTAATGTATGCCGCGGGCGCATGGATGCGCAGGAGCGGCGATTTACAGGGAAGTAATGGTCGATAATTGCTCCTGCATGATCGACACTTCCGCCTTCCCTGGCGGTCGTACTCCGCGAGCGCATGGTCGATTTTTGCTCCTGCAAAACCGACACTTCCAGCATCCTTGCCGGTCGGAGCGGCGATTTACAGGGATGTAATGGCAGATATTTCCTCCTGCGGGATATCTGGGAATTGCGGGTAGTTTCTTAAGCCCGGGCCGAAACTACTTTAACTTGGCTCCAATTGAGCTGACAGCCAGATGCCAGCTCTTCTGTCTCGGCTCAAACCGAAGCAGAAGTCAATTCACTAAACTGTCCCCCGAAACAGCTGCCTCGCCAGCGCCACTTTCGATCCGGACCTGCGGCCCAGTGCCTGCATAATCCCCGCACCGGCCACGATCGTTTTATCCAAATCCACGCCCGTCTCAACGCCCAGCCCGTGCAACAGGTAGATCACGTCCTCGGTCGCGACATTCCCGGCAGCACCCGGCGCATAGG
>CAMYKE010000288.1:3516-6989 GCA_947258895.1 uncultured Pseudomonadales bacterium
CGCTGACCGCCGCAAGCATTGCCTGGACTGCACCCGGTGTCCCCACACCAATAGTGTCGCCCAGTGACACCTCGTAACAGCCCATATCGATCAGTCTGGCCGCAACGTCTGCGACTCGTCGCGGTTCGATTGCGCCCTCATAAGGGCAACCCAAAGCGCAGGAAACATAGCCCCGCACCCGAATATCGTTTCCGGCCGCCGCGGCGAGCACGGGCTCGAAGCGCTGCAAACTTTCGCTGACGCTGCAATTGATGTTGTGTTGCGAAAAGGCCTCGGAAGCGGCCGCAAACACCGCGACTTCATCGACCTTCGCCGCCATCGCCGCTTCAAATCCCTGTAAATTCGGGGTCAGGGCGGAATAGACCACGCCGGAGCGACGCTCGATGCCACTGAACACTGCGGCGCTGTCGGCCATCTGCGGCACCCATTTGGGCGACACAAAGCTGCCGACCTCGATATGCCGCAAGCCCGCCTCCGCGAGCCGGTTTACCAGAGCAATTTTTTGCTCCACGGAGACCGGCTGCTCCTCATTCTGCAAGCCATCGCGTGGGCCGACTTCTACAATTCTAACGTGCCTGGGTATCATATTTACTGAATTCTGCTCGTTACCATTACTGCGTCCAACCACCTGAATTTTGCCAGCAGGCGCGCCTTCGGTGCAGGACTATGCGGTCCGCGTCACATCCGGAACACCCCGAAGCGGCTGTCTTCGACCGGGCTGTTGAGCGCCGCGGCCAATGCCAAAGCCAACGTGTTACGGGTTTCCACCGGATCGATGATGCCATCGTCCCATAGCCTCGCCGAGGCGTAATACGGGTGGCCCTGCGTTTCATAGCGGTCAATGATGGGCTGCTCAAATGCTTCCTGCTCTTCCTCACTCCATGCCTCACCGGCACGCGCTTTCTGTTCCCGCTTTACCCGCGCCAGCACGAAGGCCGCCTGCGCGCCACCCATCACCGAGATCCGTGCATTCGGCCACATAAACAGGAAGCGCGGGTCATAGGCACGCCCGCACATGGCGTAGTTGCCGGCGCCATAGGAATTGCCGATGATCACCGTGAGTTTGGGCACCTGTGCATTCGCCACCGCGGTCACCAGCTTGGCGCCATGCTTGACGATACCGGCCGACTCTGCCTTTTTACCGACCATAAAACCGGTAATGTTCTGCAGGAATACCAGCGGTATCCGGCGTTTGCAACACAGTTCCACGAAGTGCGTACCCTTGAGTGCGGACTCGCCGAACAGGATGCCGTTACTGGCGATAATACCCACCGGGCAGCCATTGAGGTGAGCAAAACCGCACACCAGGGTGGTGCCGTACAGGGCTTTGAACTCATCGAAATCGGAGCCATCGACGATGCGCGCAATGATCCCGCGCATATCAAACGGCTGCCGTTTATCGGTGGGCACCAGACCATAAAGCTCTTTCGCGTCATACGCCGGAGCGATCGGCTCACGCATTTCCGGCTGGGGCGGCTTGCCGCGATTGAGCCGGGAAACGGCATTACGCGCAATCTCCAGCGCATGCCGGTCGTCACGGGCATAGTGATCCGCGACTCCGGAGACTCGGCAATGGACATCGGCGCCGCCCAGTTCCTCGTCGCTGACAACCTCGCCGGTCGCCGCCTGCACCAGCGGTGGCCCGGCCAGGAATATGGTGCCCTGCTCCCTGACGATAATCGATTCGTCCGCCATCGCCGGCACATATGCCCCGCCCGCAGTACAGGATCCCATCACCACCGCGATCTGGGGAATATTCTTTGCCGACATGTTCGCCTGATTGAAAAATATCCGCCCGAAGTGGTCCCGATCGGGAAACACCTCGTCCTGCCGCGGCAGGTTCGCGCCACCGGAATCGACGAGGTAGATACAGGGCAGGTTATTTTTTTCGGCGATTTCCTGGGCGCGCAGGTGCTTCTTGACGGTCAACGGATAATACGTGCCGCCTTTTACCGTTGCGTCGTTGGCAACAACCATGCACTGGCGGCCCGATACCATTCCCACTCCGGTGATCAATCCGGCCGCGGCGACGCTCTCCTCACCATACACCTGGTACGCCGCCAATGGCGACAGCTCCAGGAACTGTGTCCCGGGATCCACCAGTGACTCGATGCGTTCCCGCGCCAGTAGCTTGCCCCGCGCCTTATGCTTTTGTTGCGCCTTTTCACCGCCCCCGCGCCGGACTTCCTCGAGCCGCGCGTACAGGTCATCGACCTTCTCGAGTATCTCGCCGAAATTGGCGACATAGGTTGCCGAGCTGGTATCGAGGTCCGATTCAATTTTACTCATGGCGTATTCCGCTTCATTAAATGCGTGGCGGTAAGGCGTCAGGCGGTCTGTTCAAATAATTCCCGGCCGATCAGCATACGGCGGATTTCAGAAGTCCCCGCCCCGATCTCATAGAGCTTGGCGTCCCGCAACAAGCGGCCGGCGGGATAGTCATTGATATAGCCATTGCCGCCCAGCGCCTGAATCGCCTGCAAGGCCATTTGGGTAGCCTGCTCCGCGGTGTACAGAATAACCGCGGCAGCGTCCTTGCGACTGGGACGGCCCCGGTCGCAAGCCCTTGCGACCGCATAGAGAAAGGCCCGGCTGGCACTGAGCTGGGTATACATGTCGGCGATCTTGCCTTGCATCAATTGAAATTCGCCGATACTGCGGCCAAATTGCTCGCGGTCATGGATATAGGGCAGCACCAGATCCAGGCAGGCCTGCATGATTCCCACCGGGCCGCCGGCGAGCACCGTGCGCTCATAGTCCAGCCCCGACATCAGTACCGAGGCACCACCACCCTCCTCGCCCAGCACGTTTTTCACCGGCACCTCGCAATCCTGGAACACCAGTTCACAGGTATTGGAGCCTCGCATCCCCAGCTTGTCGAGTTTCTGGGCGCGGGAAAAGCCGGCGAAGTCGCGCTCCACGATAAACGCGGTGATACCCTTTGCTCCTGCGTCTACTCCCGTCCTGGCATAGATGACATAGGTATTGGCCTCGGGGCCGTTGGTGATCCACATCTTGCTGCCATTCAGGACATAGCAGTCGGCGTGTCGCTCGGCACGCAACTGCAGGCCCATCACATCGGAGCCGGCGCCGGGTTCGGACATCGCCAGCGCGCCAACGTGCTCGCCGGAACACAGGGCAGGCAGGTACTGCTGTTTCTGCGCAGGGCTACCATTGATGCTAATCTGGTTGACGCACAGGTTAGAATGGGCGCCATAGGACAATCCAACCGAAGCTGACGCGCGGCTGATCTCCTCCATCGCCACCACATGGGCAAGATAACCCATCCCGCTGCCACCATACTGCTCCGGTATGGTAATCCCCAACACGCCCAGTTCCCCGAATTTCCGCCACAGGTCCGCGGGAAACATGTTGTCCTTGTCCAGCTGCGCAGCGCGGGGGGCAATCTCAGCGGCGGCAAACTGGCCAATGGTATCGCGCAACATGTCGATGTCTGCGCCCAACTCAAAATC
>CAMYKE010000289.1 GCA_947258895.1 uncultured Pseudomonadales bacterium
CGATCAGCGCTGTTGTAGCTAATTTCAGAGTCTATGATGCTTCCGTTTGAATATTTAAGGTTAACTCCATCATCAGATTTAGATTCGGTGAACTTAGAGTTTTTGATCATCACTTCTTCAGCGTGGTAAGCGTCCGGGCAAATACATCTTTCCCGGCCGTGGCGGAATCTTCATGATGAGCCCATCCTACATCGACTTAAAGAGGGTACATCATGGAACCGAGCTTATCGAAAAGAGCGACCAACCGCCAGCGCTGGTGCGAGCGGATCGACGCCTGGCACAACAGTAACCAATCCCAGAAAGCATTCTGCAAAGCTCATCAAATCGGCCTGGCCTCTTTCCGAAGGTGGCATAGGCTATTGCAGGCAGAAGATGCACAAGGAGTAAACGCGGACCCGACACCTGTGAGCTTTCTACCGGTTCGGGTGCGCGAACCGGCGCCCTCGAAGCTAACGATCCTGGTCCAGGATGGCCTGCGTATTGAGGTGCCGGCACGTTTCGATCCGCACTTGCTCCGCCAGGTGATTGAGGTACTGCGAGCGTCATGATCTCCTTTGGTTCAAACACGAAGGTCTACCTGGCAGCCGGTGCCACGGATATGAGGAAAGCGGTGAATGGGCTGATGGTGCTGGTGCAGGATGTCTTAGGGGCCGATCCGTTCTCGAGTCACCTATTCGTTTTCTGCAATCGGTTGCGGGACAAGATCAAGATCCTGTACTGGCACAACAATGGATTCTGGCTTTTGTATCGGCGTCTGGAAAAGCAACGGTTCTGGTGGCCTGGTGCGGATGAGCGGGTTGCCGTAGAGATATCGACCCGTGAATTAATCTGGCTGTTGGAGGGGCTGGACATCACTCGAGTCGATGCGCATAAAGCGGCAAAATATTCCTTGTTTTAGGGCCTTATTCTACTGCTTAGAGGGTGACTATTTGATATAATTCCTTGCATGAATTCAGCGGCTTTTACCCTTCCCAATGACCCCGATCAGCTCAAGGCGGAAGTGGTTCAATTGCGAGGCACGGTCAAAGAAAAAGAGCACGCGATTGCCGACAAAGAGCAGCGAATAGAACAACTGCTCGACTACATTTTGCTGCTGCGCAAACGCCAGTTTGGCGCCCGTGCGGATCGCCCGAACAAGGATCAGTTCAGCCTGTTTGATGAAGCTGAACTCGAAGCGCTGCTGGCTGAGTTCGACCTACCCGCAGACTCGGATGATGCCGAGCCAGCGACGCAAGCGAAAACCGAAACCAAGCGCAAGAAACCCGTTCGCCGCCCGCTGCCGGCGCATTTTAATCGGGTAGAGAAGATTATCGACCTCTCGGACGAGGAGAAGGCCGCCCTGGGCGATGAGTGGACCTTCATTGGTTACGATACCTCTGAGCAACTGGCGGTCATTCCACGCCAGCACTACGTGATTGCCTACAAGCGTGCCAAGTATGTCCCGAACAACGACGAGGTAGCCGGCGCCGAACAAGGCGTGCGTATCGCACCGCGCCCGGATCAGATCATTCCGAAGTCCATCGCCCACAGCTCGGTGATTGCCGATGTGGTTACCCGCAAGTTCGTCGATGGCCTGCCTTTCTATCGCCAGGAGGCGATTCATGCCAGAGAAGGCATCGATCTGAGCCGCCAGACCATGAGTGGCTGGGTGATTCAACTCCATGAGCGGTTGTCACCGCTGATGGCGGCGATGAAGCGGCTCCTCTACCAGGGCCGGGTGATCCATATCGACGAAACCCGTTTGCAGGTGCTCAATGAACCGGGTCGGGGCAATACGCAGCAATCATACATGTGGGTTTACGGGGGTGGACCACCGGACAAACCGGTGATCTGGTTTCACTATGCGGACACCCGCAGCGGTGAAGTGCCCGGGGAATTTCTTTACCCGAAGGGAGAAGACCCGCCGGGCGGGGCGATGTATCTGGTGACCGATGGCTACGACGGCTATAACGCGCTGTCCAAAGCGCCCGGTATCCTGGGCCACGGGGTCTGCTGGGCGCATGTTAGGCGACGGTTTGTCGAGGCGACCCATGGCCGCAAGAATACCGCTGCCGCCCACCAGATGGTGGCATTGATTCGAAAGCTCTACGAGGTCGAGCGTGTTGCCAGGCACGAGAGCCCGCAAGCGCGAAAGGCCATCCGCCACGCGCAGGCCGAGCCTATCCTGGACAAAATCAAGGTGTGGCTCGATGAGAAGGTTGCAAAGGTGCTGCCCAAGAGTCCGCTGGGCACGGCGATCGCCTACACCCTGGGGCTCTGGCCAAAGCTGATCACCTATCTTGAGGATGGGCACATCGAGATAGACAATAACAAGGCGGAGAACGCCATCAGGCCCTTTGTGATCGGGCGCAAGGCATGGCTGTTCAGTGGCAGTCCAAGAGGTGCGAATGCCAGTGCCACCCTCTATACCCTGGTGGAGACGGCCAAGGCGAATGATCTGGAGCCCTGGACCTATTTGAAATACTTGTTTGAGAAACTGCCGGTCGCTAAATCGGAGCAGGCGCTACTCGCCCTGCTGCCGCAGAATTTGAAAACGGGCGATCTGAAAGGCTAAGGTCAACCCTGCAGTTGCCCAGACGCTTACGTTTCACTCACACGATCTATCCTTATTCGTTAGATTTAATGCCATCTAACATTTTCCTAACCTGATTGTCTGAACAAAGGTCAAATTGCACAAATTTAAGACTTTGGTTAACCAGCTCTAATTTTATTGGGTTACCTTCAGTATCAAAAAATATTCTAGGTTGATTTTTAACGCCAGTTAAATAAATACCATCAGATTCTTTTTTAAGCTTAATGTTATTTGCTATGTATGTATCCTTACCATCAATTTTGTAATATTGGTAAGCTTTATGAATGCCTGTAGTGAAGTTAAAGTTATACATATAACCTTCGCAATAATTCCAATAACTATAATAGCGATCCTCGGCAAATACCGTAGATGTTAGTGTTGTTATCGCTATAAGAAAAAATGCTCTATTCATAATTTGTAAATCTAACGTCTTGGGTAACCGGCGCCATGCAGCCAACCTAAACCCTGCTAGATTCTTGCTACGAAGTACACGAACAAAACCCACCGCATAGCTTTCCGGCTTCCGAGTTTACCCACTTGTTAGTTTTTCTACCTCGGATCGGACAATTGCGCAAGCACTCGGTCGAATTGTGGCCGATCAGATGACTTAAGCACCTTGAGTAAGTTAGTAGCCTCCGCTACTTTCTTACCTAAGTGCTTCTTCTTTATTTCTGCAATTTCCTCATAGATCGTCTCCAAATCTTGCAGAGCCTTTTTGGCCTTATCGTCATCAACAACATCGCTATCGGCGAGTGATAATAATACCTCGGAAATTAATCCTATTTGTTTGCCGTACGATGCGCTCTCAAATGCCTTCTGCTCGATGCGTCCGTCACCTGCTGTGGGCTTGATAGAAGAAAAGAACGCATCCATTAAAAAATCTTGAGTTACGTTGCCA
>CAMYKE010000290.1:0-3449 GCA_947258895.1 uncultured Pseudomonadales bacterium
GACGTCCAGAACCGCAGTCTCCACTCCTAGTTCCATCGCCACCGCCTGCAGCGCAACAGCATTGATATCTGAGGCGACAACCTTTGCGCCTTCACGCTTGAACGCCTCGGCGATGGACCGACCAATCCCCTGGCCAGCACCGGTTATAAACGCTGTTTTTCCCACCAATCGTTCACTCATCACCTACTCCGTATGGAAAATTCGCCCCAGGGTAGATCAGTCTGGTAGCGGCACCTTATAATAGAGAGACGCCTTTAAGTCACCACCAGCCCCTTACCTAGGCACAGGTACTTTTTTAACGGCAGTTTCCGGCGGAACCATTGGCGATAAAAGAATACCTTCGTCCGGCCAATACCGTAGTAGTTACAATCTGATGCAATCGCTAATTTGGTGCCATTGTCAGCAGCAAAGACAGCACAATGATGCCTTCAACAGATTCAGCAGACAAAGAACCGCTCACGGTCGATCTACGTAACCGCCGGGGAGATAAAGTGAGCATCATGACTCTGGGCGGCATAATCCGTGAGTGGGAAGTGGCCGCAAGCTCTGGCGAAGCCGTCAATATCATTCTGGGTTATCCCCATGCGCACAGCTACCTGAAGGATACTGCTTACCATGGCGCCATCACCGGACGCTACTGCAACCGCATCGCCAACAGCCAATTTTTCATTGATGACAAGAGCGTTACCCTGATAGCCAACGAGGGCAAGCAGCACCTGCACGGAGGTCCTGACGGGTTTAATCGACGCCACTGGAATGTAGAGGAGCAAAGTGAGCAACGTGTGGTACTGAGCCTGTTCTCCCCCGATGGCGACCAGGGTTACCCCGGTAACCTCCAGGTGACCGTGCATTATGAGCTGGATAACACAGGCAGTCTCAACATCGACTGGCAGGCAGAATCCGATGCAGATACCGTGATCAGCCTCACCAGCCACGGCTACTTCAACCTGGCAGGCTCCGGCGATACCTTGGAGCACTACCTGCGAATTCTGGCCCCTCATTACACGCCCGTAAACAGCGACCTGATACCCTCAGGAGAAATTCGCAGCGTGGCAGGAACCGCACTGGATTTACAATGTTTCACCCGCCTCGGCGATATCCTGGCCAGCCACGATCCCGAGATACAGACATGCGACGGCCTCGATCACAACTGGGCGGGGGGTGCGCCAGGAGAGCTTCGGCTGCGCGCTGAACTGCTGTCCGCAAAAACCAACCTACTACTCCGTGTCTGCAGCACCCTTCCTGGATTGCAGTGCTATACCGGCAATCACCTCCAGGCCAATGGTATTCACGGCTGCCATGAGGGCATATGCCTGGAGCCCCAATACTACCCGGACAGCCCCAATCAGCCGAGCTTTCCCTCACCCCTGTTACGGGCGGGTGAGACAAAGAGGCATCGTATCCAATACCAGGTCAGCGAAGTCGATGCTGACACCCTCCTCTACCAGCGTTGACTCCCACATGACACACAATAACTTCGAAGGCTTTCAGCGAGAGCTGGCGGCAGAGATACCCACTTCCAGATTAATCGACGATCCACTGCGCTGCTTCGCCTACGGCACCGACGCCAGCTTTTACCGGCTCACTCCACGACTGGTGGTGCAGGTGGCGTCCATCGATGAATTACGGTACCTGATACGAGTTGCGCGGCGATACCAGATACCCATTACCTTCCGCGCCGCAGGAACCAGCCTGTCTGGCCAGGCGATCACCGATTCTGTCCTGGTGACGCTGGCGCCTGGCTGGCAGGACTGTGAAATTCTTGAGGATGGTGCCGCCATCCGAATGCAGCCGGGCGTTATCGGGGCGCGCGCCAACACACTGCTGTCCCCGCTCAGCCGTCGCATCGGGCCTGATCCGGCCTCTATCAACACGGCAAAGATTGGTGGCATCGCCGCCAACAATGCCAGCGGCATGTGCTGTGGAACTGCCTACAATGCCTACCAGACCCTGCGCAGCATGAAGCTGGTACTGGCGGACGGCAGTATGCTGGATACGGACGATTCCCTCAGCCGGGCAATGTTTGCCCGGTCACACGAGGAAACCCTGCAAGCGCTGGCCGGTCTCGCGCACCGGGTCAGGGAAAACCCCCAGCTCTCGGCGCTGATCCGACGCAAGTACCGGCTGAAGAACACCACCGGATACGGAATCAACGCCCTGCTGGACTACAGCGACCCCATCGACATTCTGCAGCACCTGATGATCGGTTCCGAGGGCACGCTCGGCTTCATTGCCGAACTGTGCCTGGATACAGTGATTGATCATCCACACAAGGCCACCGGACTGCTGGTATTCAAGAACCTGGAGGGCGCCTGCAACGCGGTCACCCGGCTGGAGTCCGAAGATGTGGCGGCGGTGGAGCTGATAGACCGCAAAGGACTCGCCGCGGTTGCTCATATGGAGGGTATGCCACAGGGCGTGGCGAGCTTTGCCGAAGGTGCCACCACCCTGCTGATCGAATTTACCGCCGCGTCACAACAAGCCCTGGAAGACCGTATCGAGGAAATGTCGGAGCTGGCCATGACCTGGAACCTGTTCGATAGTACGGGATTCAGCACCGACAGGGGCGTGGCGGAGAAACTCTGGGCGATTCGTAAAGGTCTGTTCCCGGCGGTGGGCGCGGTGCGGGAAACCGGCACAACGGTGATTATTGAGGACGTGGCCTTCCCGGTAGACGCCCTCGCAGCTGGTGTCTCGGCGCTGCACGCGCTGCTGGAAAAATACGGCTACCACGAAGCTGTGATGTTCGGGCATGCCCTGCAGGGCAACCTGCACTTCGTATTCACCCAGTCTTTCGAGCGGAAAAAAGATATTGTGCGCTATGGCGATTTCATGCATGAGTTGGCACAACTGGTCGCCGTCGAATACCAGGGCTCACTGAAAGCGGAGCACGGAACGGGGCGCAATATGGCCCCCTACGTGGAACTGGAATGGGGACAGGAGGCCTACGCTGTGATGCTCGACATCAAGTCGCTGCTGGACCCGGGGAACATCCTCAACCCCGGCGTCATTCTCAATCCAGACCCGAATGTACACCTGAAACAACTCAAACCAATGCCAGCGGCAGATGAACTGATCGATCGCTGCATCGAATGCGGCTTTTGTGAACCAGCATGCCCCTCTCGCGATCTCAGCCTGACCCCGCGCCAGCGCATCGCCAGCTGGCGAGAGATCAACCGCTTGCAGGCGCTGGGGGACAGGGACAGCCTGGCAAAACGGGAACAATTGCTGGAAGGCTATCAATTCAGCGGCACCGATAGTTGCGCTGCCTGTGGTCTGTGCGAACTGCACTGCCCGGTGGATATCAATACCGGCGACCTAACCCGCTCCATTCGCGCCGACAACAACGATCGATGGCGCTGGATTGCAGAACGCATAGCCGAACAGTTTGGCCTTGTCGTTGGCCTCGCCCGCGGAGGCCTGCACTTCGTTGACTTAATCGCGAACCT